>CAZPZR010000001.1:0-3902 GCA_964591105.1 uncultured Lachnospiraceae bacterium
TCATTCATCCAATGGGATGGGATGCATTTGGTCTTCCAGCAGAAAACTATGCAATTAAAAAAGGCGTTCATCCAGCAATTTCTACAGCAGAAAATGTTAAGAATATCAAACGTCAGATCAACGAGATTGCAGCTCTTTATGACTGGGATCGTGAAGTAAATACAACAGATCCAGAATTTTACAAATGGACACAGTGGATTTTCGTAAAAATGTTCAAAGAAGGACTTGCTTACGAAAAAGAATTCCCAATCAACTGGTGCCCATCTTGTAAGACAGGTCTTGCAAACGAAGAAGTTGTAAATGGAAAATGTGAACGTTGTGGAACAGAAGTTACAAAGAAGAACCTTCGTCAGTGGATGCTCCGCATCACAAAATATGCAGATAGACTTTTGAACGACCTTGACAAATTGGATTGGCCAGAAAAAGTTAAGAAGATGCAGGCTGACTGGATTGGAAAATCTTACGGTGCAGAAGTAGATTTCCCAATCGATGGAAGAGAAGAAAAGATTACTGTTTATACAACAAGACCAGATACTTTACATGGTTCTACATTTATGGTACTTGCCCCAGAGCATGCACTTGCAAAAGAACTTGCTACAGATGAAACAAGAGAAGCAGTAGAAAAATACATTTTCGATTCTTCTATGAAATCTAACGTAGACCGTATGCAGGACAAAGAAAAGACAGGTGTATTTACAGGAAGTTATGCAATTAACCCAATTAATGGAAAGAAAGTACCAATTTGGTTAGCTGACTATGTACTTGCAGATTATGGTACAGGAGCTGTTATGTGTGTACCTGCACATGATGACCGTGACTTTGAATTTGCGACAAAATTCAATATTCCAATCATTCAGGTAATTGCAAAAGATGGAAAAGAAATTGAAAATATGACAGAAGCTTACACAGATGCAAGCGGATTGATGATTAACTCTGGTGAATGGAATGGTCAAGAATCTGCAGTTCTGAAGAAAGAAGCTCCACATATTATTGAAGAACGTGGAATCGGACGTGCAACTGTAAACTTCAAACTTCGTGACTGGGTATTCTCACGTCAGAGATACTGGGGAGAACCAATTCCAATCGTTCACTGTCCAGACTGTGGATGTGTGCCAGTACCAGAAGAAGAACTTCCACTTCGTCTTCCAGAAGTAGATTCTTATGAACCAACAGGAACAGGAGAATCTCCATTAGCTGGAATCGATGAATGGGTAAATTGCAAGTGTCCAGTTTGTGGAAAACCTGCAAAGAGAGAAACAAATACAATGCCACAGTGGGCAGGATCTTCTTGGTATTTCCTGCGTTACGTGGATCCACACAATACAGAAGCGCTTGTTTCTAAGGAAGCAGCACATGCAAATCTTCCAGTTGATATGTACATCGGTGGAGTAGAACATGCGGTACTTCATTTACTTTACTCTCGTTTCTATACAAAATTCTTGTATGATATCGGAGCAGTAGATTTTGATGAACCATTCCACAAATTATTTAACCAGGGTATGATTACTGGTAAGAATGGTATCAAGATGAGTAAATCAAAAGGAAATGTAGTTTCTCCAGATGATCTTGTAAGAGATTATGGATGTGACTCTCTCAGAATGTACGAATTGTTCGTAGGACCACCAGAACTTGATGCGGAATGGGATGACCGTGGTATTGATGGTGTAAACCGTTTCTTAAAACGTGTATGGAACCTTGTTCAGGACAGCAAAGATGCAGATGTTAAGGCTACAAAAGCTATGATCAAAGAACGTCACAGATTAGTATGCGACATTACAAAACGTCTGGAATCTTTCAGCTTAAATACTGCAATTTCAGGATTCATGGAACACAACAATAACCTGATCGAAATCGCAAAGAAAGAGGGCGGAGTTGATAAAGAAACATTGTCAACAATGGCTGTACTTCTTTCACCATTTGCACCACATATCGCAGAAGAAATGTGGGAAGAACTTGGCAATACAGGTAGCGTATTTACAGCTGGATGGCCAACATATGATGAAGAAGCGATGAAAGACGACGAAGTAGAAGTACCAGTACAGATCAATGGTAAGACAAAAGCAGTAATTGCTATTCCAGCTGATATTTCTAAAGAAGACGCGATTGCAGCAGGAAAAGAAGCAATCGCAGATA
This sequence comes from uncultured Lachnospiraceae bacterium, assembly GCA_964591105.1. Taxonomy (GTDB): domain Bacteria; phylum Bacillota; class Clostridia; order Lachnospirales; family Lachnospiraceae; genus CAZPZR01. The sequence goes on from CAZPZR010000001.1 coordinate 2,134, forward strand.
AATTGACAGGAACAATCGTGAAAGAAATTTACGTTCCTAAGAAGATTATTAACATCGTACAGAAATAAGTTACGAGAAGGAGAATCTACCAATGAAGAAATTCATCAATGAATTTAAAGAGTTTATTAGCCGTGGCAATGTGATGGATATGGCAGTAGGTATCATTATCGGAGGTGCATTCACTAGCATTGTGTCATCTCTGGTAGAGGACATCATTAATCCGATTCTTGGAATTTTTGGTGGGATGGATTTCAGTGACCTGAGTATCACACTTGTTGGGGATGCCACATTGAATTACGGAAAATTTATTACAGCAGTTTTGAATTTCCTGATCATGGCATTGATTGTATTTGTTCTTGTGAAAGCAATGAATGGCTTTGCGGCTAAGATGAAGAAGCCGGAAGAAGAAGCAGCACCTACGACGAAGAAGTGCCCATTCTGCAAGAGCGAAATTGCGATTGATGCAACCAGATGCCCACATTGTACATCCGTCTTAGAAGTACAGCAGGCAGAATAATTTGATATGGCAAAAGCCATGTGCTTTACAGAAGAGATTCTGTATCGCGCATGGCTTTTTTTAATCGGCGTTCAAACTGCAGATAGAAGTCTGTCTGCTCTGAATACGGCATCATGTAGAAAAGCTTGAGAACATAAAGGCTCAATTCCTTCACAGATTGATCCTGTTCTGGAGCTTTCAAGGCGGAAGCAGTAGCATGTTCTTGCAATCGCTTCAGGAAATAATGCCATTGGATGATAAAATCTTCGTACTGCTTTATGTTTGGGATATCCAACCATTTCTTAATCTTAACCTTTGATTTGTTTGGCTTTGGACATTCATGAACCTGCAAAAAATAATAGAACGAATCATTCTCATAATAACGTCCCAAAGGAAAAAGACGACAGAATCCAGGGCGGAAACTGTGAATACTGCATCGGCCATCCCCATCAAGAAAGGAACAGGCATCCACGCTGCTACTCATCTTCAGATTCGGAAGAATGATGCCATCCACAACATGAAGCTCTATGTACTTATCCAGAAGCTCTTCAAAAGAAAGATGCAGGTTGGACTGTAGCTGGAAGATATCCATCGGATCCAGGACAATCGAGTGGCCCATACCCTGGCAGCAAGACGAACATCCTTGACAACCACCACAGTCGGCCTTGACCATGTCGTTGCATGTGTAGGCGCGACCGTCAGAAATTTCAGATAAATCTATATTGCGTAACATAAAACACCCCTTTGAAAAAATTTGGTTATTTTAGTATAAGATTAGTGGGTGGGGATGTCAACTGAGGACGTAGCCTTTTTGCAAAAGGCTACGTCCTCAGTTGCGATTTGCCGTGTACCAAAATGCGATTAGCCCTGTACCTTTTTGTGTTGGGGTGGCAAATATTGGTAAATATCCTGATAGGATTCTTCCTCTGCCTCGCTCTGCAGAGCGGCTGGAATGAGGCCGGTGCAGTCCTGTGTTGATGCGGCGTTTGACAGGTAGTCGAAGGAGTCGATGACTTCTTCATTCAGCTCGGGATCTTTCTTTTTTTTCTTCTCCTTATCCATAATCGGTGTTATCCTTTCTTCCATTTAGGTCACTTACGCACAAACTCAGCCACTAAATTGTGCACAAACGCAGTCACTAAATTCCACATGAACTCAGCAACAAGATTATGCACAAACTCAGCAACAAGATTATGCACAAATTCAGCCACAAGATTGTGCACAAATTCAGCCACAAGATTGTGCATAAAGTGCCTGTATATTTAGAATGGGT
>CAZPZR010000001.1:4002-90290 GCA_964591105.1 uncultured Lachnospiraceae bacterium
TGCACAAATTCAGCCACAAGATTGTGCATAAAGTGCCTGTATATTTAGAATGGGTGGAAAAAGTGAAAAATATACGCTATAATGTCTTGGTATAAAACTTGGAAAGAAGGGTTAAAATGAAAGTAGAAATTGATACACATTCACATACATTGGTGAGCGGACACGCTTACAGCACTATCCGCGAGATGGCAAAGATGGCTTCTGAGAAGGGCCTGAAGGGACTTGCGATTACGGAACATGCACCAGAAATGCCAGGGAGCACACATTTATATTACTTCATGAATCTGAAGGTTGTGCCAAGGGAGCTTTATGGAATCAAGATGTTGTTCGGCGTGGAGCTTAACATCATGGATGCGGAGGGAACTGTCGACCTTCCGGATAGCATTCTGGAGGAGTTGGACATCAAGATTGCCAGTATGCATTTGCCTTGCTACCGTGGAGAAAAGACAAAGGAAGAGATCACGAAGGCATACATCAATATCATGGAACGCGAGGACATAGATATCATCGGACATCCGGACGACGGAAGATTTCCAGTGGATTTCGAACAGCTTGTGCAGGCGGCAAAGCGCACAGGTACGCTGCTGGAGGTAAATAATGCATCTTTATCCCCAACGGGCTTCCGCGAAGATACCGAAAAGAACGCATTGAAAATGCTGGAATGCTGTAAGAAATACGAAGTTCCAGTTGTAGTTGGGACAGACTCGCATGTAGATGTATCCATTGCAGAATATCCATATGTGGACAAATTATTGGAGAAAATTGATTTCCCAGAGGGACTTATCGCTAATAAATCCATGGAAAAATTGATGAAATTGTTAAAAAGTAACAAAAAGGCTAGACTTTAAAAATTTACTGTGCTAAAATGTAGTCACTAAGACAAAGGCTACAAAGGAGATAATGATATGAGCAAAAAAATCAGGACTGAAGCAGTAGATCATCTGTTTGATGCGGTGTTGAGTCTTCAGAGCAAAGAAGAGTGCTACACATTCTTTGAGGATATTTGTACCATTAATGAGTTACTTTCACTTTCTCAGAGATTTGAAGTGGCGAAGATGCTGAGAGAAAAGAAGACTTATTTGGAAATCGCGGAAAAGACGGGTGCGTCAACAGCAACCATCAGTCGTGTTAATCGGTCTTTGAACTATGGAAATGATGGATACGATTTAGTATTCAGCAGAATGAACCTGGATATTCCAGAAGAGTAAAAATGAATAGAATGTGAATAGAAAAAAGAAATAGGACATGTGCCTATTTCTTTTTTTTGTCTGCTTTTTTTTGATTTGTCGGTTCAGGAAGTTGGTCAATCAACTTCTCAATAATCTGTTTTTTTACATACACATCGAAGCTGAGTGAGCATATGAAAGAGAAAAGCTGCAGATAATCATGATCTTCCTTTGGAGCATCGGCAAAACAGTCAATCGCATGATTGTAAGACTTTGCAATGTCTTTCTGAAGGGAAGTGATTCTGGACTTTTCTAATTCACAGATCTCTTCATATATAGATGTAATGTCAAAATCGCTATCAGATGAAAAGTATTTTTCCGTAATTGGTGCGAGCAATGTTTCAATATCTTTGATACACAAGATATTTTTAAAATAGTAGATAAAAATCATAACTAAAATGTGCTCGCTGGAATACTTCTTCTTTACTGGTGGTGGCAACAGGTTATTCTTCGCATAATTGTTAATCATTGTCTTGGTTAGAATCTTATCTTCAGGATATCGCTTGGTAGACTGAAGATGTTCTTCCATGAAAGTTGTAACCTGATCCATATAGAGATCAATATTTGGAATTTCTCCTGGCTTTATATAATCAATTCGCTCAATACTTTTTAGAATACTATTTAAAATATCTTTTGTGTCAATCGTCATTTTATCACCTCAATGTAACTATTATATAGTATTGAAAACTAGATGACAAGGGGAAAATATTTCTGCAAAAATATTTCTACCAAAAAATTTCTAGAAACATTTCTTAGAAATTGAGAACTTAACATTAACTTAGCACACAGATATGTTACAATATTTAAAATGAGAATGTGAAAGGGCGGCTTAGAATCATGAGGGAGAGAGTTGCGCCTGTAATAAAAAATAGTTTGGTCACAGTGGTGATTTTACTTTTGTCTACGGCGCTTTGTTTTGTATTGCAAAAAATTGCGTCTACGGATACACATGTACCGTTGATTTTCGTGTTGGCGGTGTTGTTTGTGTCACGATTTACAGATGGATATCGATATGGAGTAATTGCAGCGATGGTTGCGGTGGTAGGAGTGAATTATATTTTCACCTATCCATATTTTCAGATTGATTTTACTATTACAGGATATCCAATTACATTTCTTGCGATGTTGGCTGTTGCAATCAGCGTGAGTGCATTGACTACGCAGATTAAAAAGCAGGAACAGATGCGTCTGGAAGTAGAAAAGGAGAAGATGCGAGCAAATCTTCTGCGGGCGGTGTCTCATGATATTCGTACGCCACTGACATCGATTGCGGGTTCTGCAGCAGGAATTTTGGATAATCAAGAAGTGCTATCCAGTGAAAAGGTATTGGATCTGGTGAGTAATATTAAGGAAGAAGCAGAGTGGATGGTTCGCATGGTAATTGCAGCGATGGTTGCGGTGGTAGGAGTGAATTATATTTTCACCTATCCATATTTTCAGATTGATTTTACTATTACAGGATATCCAATTACATTTCTTGCGATGTTGGCTGTTGCAATCAGCGTGAGTGCATTGACTACGCAGATTAAAAAGCAGGAACAGATGCGTCTGGAAGTAGAAAAGGAGAAGATGCGAGCAAATCTTCTGCGGGCGGTGTCTCATGATATTCGTACGCCACTGACATCGATTGCGGGTTCTGCAGCAGGAATTTTGGATAATCAAGAAGTGCTATCCAGTGAAAAGGTATTGGATCTGGTGAGTAATATTAAGGAAGAAGCAGAGTGGATGGTTCGCATGGTGGAAAATTTGTTATCGATTACCCGTATGAATACGGAAAATGCGAAGATAGACACTCGCGAGGAGTTGGTTGAGGAAGTTGTTAGCGGTTCTGTTGTGAAGTTTCAGAAGCGTTTTCCGGAAATTCAGGTCGTTGCCAACATTCCGGATGAAGTGCTTTTGGTACCGATGGATGTCATTTTGATTGAACAGGTGATTGTAAATCTGATGGAAAATTCCGTAGTTCATGGACGCGCAACAGAAATCCAGATTTTAGTAGAACGAAAGAAGAGGGAAATTGTATTTCGAGTCAAAGATAATGGCTCCGGAATTGAACCGGAGGTTCTGCCACATATGTTCGACGGATCCATTGGAAGTAGTGCAGGAGAACCGGGAGACAGTAAGAGAAATATGGGAATTGGCTTATCCGTGTGCAAGAGCATCGTGAAGGCTCATAAGGGAAATATGCAGGCAGCAAATAATAAAGAAGGCGGAGCAAGCGTTTCATTTACCATCCCGTTTGAGGGAGAGGAAAGTTAGAGGAGAAAATCATGCAGATAAGAGATAAAGTACTGATTGTAGAAGATGACAAAAATATCCGGAATTTTTTAGAAACGATTCTGGAGGCGAATAATTATGATGTAATTGTATCAAAAACGGGGATGGAAGCCAGCAGCCTGATTACGTCTCAGTGTCCGGATGTTGTGCTGTTAGACCTGGGACTTCCGGATGTTGACGGGATGAAGATTTTGCGGGATGTGCGCAGATGGTCTGATATGCCAATCATTGTAGTGTCTGCAAGAACCCATGAAAGAGACAAAGTTGAGGCGTTGGACATGGGCGCTGATGATTATATTACGAAACCATTTGGAACATCAGAGCTTCTTGCAAGAATACGTGCAGCAGTTCGTCATTCCAGAGGAGCAGGTAAGAGCCAAGCATCTCAGACAATGTCTTTCTTGGGCGGACGACTGGTAGTTGACTATGACAAACATCGTGTCTTTATTGATGGGAATGATGCAGGATTCACACAGAACGAATTTAAACTAATCAGCCTTCTTGGAAAATATTCTGGAAAGGTATTAACCTATGATTATATGATGAAAGAAATCTGGGGACCGAATGTGAAGAATGATAATCGGATTCTTCGCGTTAATATGGCAAATATGCGCCGAAAAATTGAACAAAATCCAGCACAGCCGGAATTTATCTTTACGGAAATCGGTGTTGGTTATCGAATTGTGGAAGCAGACTAAGTGGTCTGCTTCTTTGCTTAAAATGGAAAATTTAGTTTATAAAATTTTAAAGATTTGATTCTTGATATTTTCAGAGTGTGTGCTATAATATAGTTCGCTATCAAACAATTCGAAATCGAACAATTCGAGATTGAACAATTATGAGAGTAGGTATTTTGCAAGATGAGAAGTGAAATGAAAATTTGTATGGAAGTGCATAAGCTGGATTGTCTGCTTGGAAGAACAACAGCTTATTTTGCGCGTGTGGCTGGATTCGATGAGATAACAATGATGCATGGAAGAATCATACGATATCTATATGACCATCAAGAACAGAATGTGTTTCAAAAGGACATTGAACAGTTCTTTTCGGTGGGACGATCAACAGTCACGAATATGCTGCAGTTGATGGAGAAGAAGGGATATATTCGTCGAGAATCAGTGGACTACGATGCAAGGCTCAAGCGTGTGTGTCTGACAGAAGGCGGAGTGCAGGTTCAAAGAGAGATTGAAAGCATGATCTGTGATATGGACTCCAGATTGTTGGCAGGAATTGGAGACGAGGAACTGGAAGGATTTCTTCAGGTGATTCATAAAATTGAAAGTAATGCAAGAAAGGAGAGAAAAGATGATTCGAACGATATTACAACACGTAAAAGAGTATAAGAAGGCATCTTTTGCAACACCAATATTCATGGTGTTGGAAGTCATTATGGAAATGATGATTCCATATTTGATGGCGTCAATTATTGACAATGGTGTGAATGCTGGGAATATGCAGCATATCTACAAGGTAGGAGCAGTGATGATTGTTGCAGCAGCAATGGGCTTACTGTTTGGAATTCTAGGAGGAAGATATGGAGCAAAGGCTTCTACTGGGTTTGCAAAAAACTTGCGAGAAGCGATGTTTAATAATATTCAGACATTTTCTTTTGCCAGCATTGACAAATTCAGTACTGCAGGATTGATTACACGTTTGACAACAGACGTTACATTTATTCAGCATGCATATCAGATGGTACTTCGTATGTTTGTAAGATCACCAATTAGTTTGATTTGCGCAATGGTGATGGCATTTACAATTAATGCGAGACTTGCAAAGATTTATTTGGTTGCAGTAATCATCCTTGGTGTAATCCTGGGATTCATTATGACACATGCGACAAAGTACTTCAAACAGGCATTCCCGAAGATTGATGAGTTGAATGCATCTGTGCAGGAAAACGTATCAGCAATCCGTGTAGTTAAAGCATATGTAAGAGAAGAAGAAGAGACAAAGAAATTTAAGAAGGCAAGTGATAACTTGTACAAAATTTTCGTAAAGGCTGAGAACAACCTTGTTTTCAATGGTCCAGTAATGCAGGTGACAATATACAGCTGTATTTTATTAATTAGCTGGATGGGAGCGAAGATGATCGTAGGTTCTACACTGACAACAGGAGAACTGATGAGTCTTCTGACTTACTGTATGAACATTCTGATGAACTTGATGATGCTTTCTATGGTATTTGTAATGATTACCATGAGTTCTGCAAGTATTCAGCGTGTAGCGGAAGTTTTGAATGAAAAGAGTGAGATTCAGAATCCAGAGCAACCAATCATGAATGTAGAGGATGGAAGTATTGAATTTAAACACGTAGATTTTGCATATAAGACTGGCAAGGGAGAATCTGTATTAAAAGATATTGACTTGAAGATTCGCGCTGGAGAAACCATTGGAATTATTGGTGGAACTGGAAGTGCGAAGACGAGTCTTGTAAACTTGATCAGCCGTCTCTATGATGTAACATCTGGAGAACTGTTGGTAGGTGGAGTGAATGTAAAGGATTACGACATGGAGGTGCTTCGTAATCATGTATCTGTAGTACTTCAGAAGAATGTGTTATTCTCTGGAACCATTTTAGAAAACCTCCGTTGGGGAAATAAGGATGCAACAGACGAACAGTGTATGGAAGCATGTCGTCTTGCATGCGCAGATGAATTTATTGAACGTTTCCCTAAGAAGTATGAAACATATATTGAGCAGGGCGGAAGCAACGTGTCTGGTGGACAGAAGCAGAGACTTTGTATTGCGAGAGCATTGCTTAAGAAACCAAAAGTATTGATCCTTGATGACAGTACGAGTGCGGTGGATACTGCAACAGATGCGAAGATCCGTCGTGCATTTAAGGAAGAGATTCCAGATACAACAAAGCTGATCATTGCACAGCGTATTTCCAGTGTACAGGATGCAGATCGTATCATTGTTATGGAAGAAGGATGTATCAATGGATTCGGAACACATGAAGAATTATTAGAAACGAATGAAATTTACCGCGAAGTATATGAGTCCCAGACACAGGGCGGCGGTGACTTTGATGAAAAGGCAGGTGAATAAGAGATGCCAGGACCACATGGAAGACCACCAAGAGGTGTAAAACCTCAGGTGAAGAACCCGGGAAAACTTTTTAAACGACTGATGGCTTATATTTTTCAGACTTACAAAATTCAGTATATCCTTGTATTTGTATTGATTTTTATTTCTGTAATTGCAAACGTACAGGGAACTTTGTTCATGCAGACGTTGATTGATGATTATATTACACCACTTCTGCTTGCAGATACACCGGACTTTGGACCATTGAGCTATGCGATTGCAAGAGTTGCATGCTTCTACGCAATTGGTGTACTTGCTGCATTTGCACAGAACAAGATTATGGTATATGTTACACAGGGGGTACAGCGATCTCTGAGAAATGATTTGTTCACACATATGCAGCAATTACCAATCAAATATTTCGATACACACCCACATGGGGATATCATGTCCGTATATACGAACGATATTGACACGTTAAGACAGATGATCAGCCAGAGTATTCCACAGATTGTAAACAGTGGAATTACGATCATCAGTGTATTAGTCAGCATGATTATGTTGAATGTGCCATTGACACTTGTAACATTAGTGATGGTTGCACTGATGATGTTCTGTACAAAGAAAACTGCTGAGAAGAGTGGAAAGTATTTTATGCAGCAGCAGAAGAACCTTGGCCGTGTCAATGGATTTATCGAGGAAATGATGGAAGGGCAGAAGGTTGTTAAGGTATTCTGTCACGAAGAGGAAAATAAAGAAAAGTTTAAAAAATTGAACGATGAACTTTTTGAAAGTGCAGACAAAGCGAATACATTCTCTAACATGCTTGGCCCAATGAATGCTCAGCTTGGTAACATCAGCTATGTAATCTGTGCCATTGTTGGAGGTGCACTTGCACTTGGAAATGTTGGCGGATTTACACTTGGAGGACTGGCAAGTTTCCTTACATTCAATAAGAGTTTCAGCCAGCCAATCAACCAGGTGAGCCAGCAGTTAAATTCAATCGTTATGGCGATGGCAGGTGCGGAACGTATCTTTACACTTTTGGATGAAGAAGTAGAAAAAGACGAAGGATATGTTACACTTGTCAATGCAAGAGAAAAAGAAGATGGAACGCTGGAACCATGCGAAGAACGTACGGGACGTTGGGCATGGAAGCACACACATCAGTCCGACGGAACTACAGATTATGTGGAAGTACGTGGTGATGTAGTATTCAATGGAGTTGACTTTGGATATAATGATGACAAGATTGTTCTTCATGATGTGAAGTTATATGCAAAGCCAGGACAGAAAATTGCATTCGTAGGTTCTACAGGTGCCGGAAAGACAACCATTACAAATCTGATCAATCGTTTCTACGATATTCAGGATGGAAAGATTCGCTACGATGGAATTAACATCAATAAGATTAAGAAGTCAGACTTAAGACGTTCGATGGGAATTGTACTCCAGGATACACATTTATTTACAGGAACGGTAAAAGAGAATATCCGTTTTGGTAAATTGGATGCAACAGAGGAAGAAATTGTGGCAGCAGCAAAACTGGCGAATGCAGATGGGTTTATCCGCAGACTTCCACAGGGATATGACACAATGCTTACTGGAGATGGAGCAAACTTAAGTCAGGGACAGAGACAGCTCCTTGCTATTGCAAGAGCTGCAATCGCAGATCCACCAGTTCTGATTCTGGATGAAGCGACAAGTTCTATCGATACTCGTACGGAACGAATCGTTCAGGATGGTACAGACAAATTGATGGCAGGAAGAACGACATTTGTCATTGCACATAGACTTTCAACAGTACGCAACTCTGACTGCATCATGGTTCTGGAACAGGGAAGAATTATTGAACGAGGAACACATGAAGAGCTGATTGAAGCAAAAGGAAGATATTATCAGTTATATACAGGAAATTCTATTTCCGCGTAAGCCAATGAAAGCGTCAAAGCGATGGACATTTGTCCTGAGCTTTGACGCTTTTACTTCTAAATACTTATAAGAAAGAATTATAAACTGTAAGAAGAAAAACTCTATACATGATGAAAAAACTGGTATATAGTTAATAATGGTAAAAAATGAGTTGACGGAAACAAAACGAACTGAGGGCGAAATATGATAAAAATTAGAGAGATTGTCAGACCTGAGAGTCTGGAAGAAGCGTATGAACTGAATCAGAAAAGGGCAAATCGTATTTTGGGAGGCATGATGTGGATGCGAATGAGCGATGCACAGATTATGAAAGCCATTGATTTGTCTGGATTGGGATTGGACAAGATTGAGGAGACAGAAGAAGAATTTTCTATTGGATGTATGGTTACACTTCGTGAGTTGGAACTTCACGAAGGATTGAACGCAATGTGCGACGGACTTATTTGCAAATCCGTAGAAAGTATTGTTGGAGTTCAATTCCGAAACACAGCAACAATTGGGGGTAGCATCTTTGGAAGATTTGGATTTTCAGATGTGCTGACAGCATTCTTAGTGTTAGATACTTATGTTGAACTGTACAAGGGTGGTATCGTATCACTGGAAGAATTTGCAACTATGAAACGAGACAATGACATTTTGGTTCGTGTGATTGTGAAGAAGAAAGCTGGACATGCAGCTTATCAGTCACATCGTAATACAAAGACAGATTTTCCGGTACTTGCAGTTGCTATGTCACAGAGCACAGATGGAATTAAGGTTGCCATTGGAGCAAGACCAGCCAAAGCAGTATTGCTGCGTGCGGAAGATTTGAAAGAAGAGACATTGGAACAGTTGGCAGGAAGCGTTTCTTATGACAGTAATATGCGTGCGTCTGCCCAGTATAGAGAGCATCTGGCAAAAGTCCTGCTGAAAAGGGCAGCTGCAGAACTTCAGGAAAAGGAGGCAATCTAAGGATGATCGTAACAATTGAGTTAAATGGAAAGAAAATTATCGAAGATGTAAAGGCAGATCAGACGTTGTATCAGTTTGTAAGAGATCATGGATGCTACAGTGTGAAGTGTGGATGTGAGACAACAAACTGCGGATTGTGTACTGTTTTCTTAGATGAAAAGCCAGTGTTATCCTGTTCTGTTTTGACAGCACGAGCAGATGGGAAAAAAGTAGATACATTGGAAGGACTTCAGAAAGAAGCAGAAGAATTTGGAACATTTATTGCAAATCAGGGAGCTGAACAGTGTGGATTCTGTAATCCGGGAATGATCATGAATGCAATTGCACTGTTCCGTGAAATAGAAGATCCATCGGACGAAGAGATTAAGAAATATTTGGCAGGAAATTTGTGCCGCTGTTCTGGATACGAAGGACAGATGCGAGGAATTAAAGACTTTATAGAATATAAGAAGCAGGGAGGAGCAGCATGGGCGAAGTAGGACAGGCAATAAGAAAAAAAGATGCAATAGCGTTAGTGACTGGTAAACCGGTGTATCTGGATGATGTAGCACCACAGGATTGTCTCGTTGTAAAGGTACTTCGAAGCCCTCATGCCAATGCGATCATTGAGAACATTGACTGCACGAATGCTTTGAAAGTGCCAGGGATTGAAGTAATCTATACATGGAAAGATGTACCAAAGAATCGATTTGCACAGGCAGGTCAGACTTACCCAGAGTGGAGTCCTTATGACCGTTTGATCCTGGATCAGCATGTTCGTTTTGTTGGAGATGCTGTAGCAATCATTGCAGGGGAAGACGAAGCTTGTGTTGACCTTGCAATGAAGCGAATCAAAGTCACTTATCAGGTGCTTCCAGCGGTGTTGGATTATCATCAGGCAAAAGACAATGAAATCTTGGTGCATCCGGAAGAGAACTGGGAATCTAGATTTCCAGTAGGAGCAGACAATAAGAGAAATCTCTGTGCACATATGGAAGATACTAAGGGAGAAGTAGAGCAGGTATTTGAAGACTGTGATCTTACGATTGAACGAACATTCCATACACCAGCGGCTAATCAGGCGATGATGGAGACATTCCGAACTGCCTGTCATATTGATACATATGGGCGACTGGTTGTATTGAGTTCAACACAGATTGTGTTCCACATTCGTCGAATTCTTTCTCATGCACTTGGAATCCCAAAATCTAAGATTCGTTCTATGAAACCACGTATTGGTGGTGGATTCGGTGCAAAGCAGACGGTTGTGGCAGAGATTTACCCAGCATTTGTTACATGGATGACAAAGAAACCATCCAAATTATTATATTCTCGCGAAGAATGTCAGATTGCTGGTTCTCCACGCCATGAAATGGATGTTACAGTGAAGATTGGTGCGAATAAAGATGGAAAAATTCGTGCGATTGAAGTATATAACTTATCCAATACGGGAGCCTATGGCGATCACGGACCAACAACGGCTGGTCTGACTGGACATAAGTCCATCCCATTGTACACAGCGAATTTGGAAGCTTATCGTCATACCTTTGACGTAGTATATACCAATATCTGTGCGGCAGGAGCATACCGCGGATATGGGGCAACTCAGGGAATCTATGCGTTGGAAACAACGGTAAATGAACTGGCAGAAACCTTGAAGATGGATCCAGTAGAACTTCGTATGAAGAACATGGTGCGTGAAGGAATGACAATGATTTCATACGATAATGAATTGGCAGCAGGATGTAAACTGGATGAATGTATGATGCGAACTGCAGAGATGATCGGATGGAAAGACAAGTTCCCTTGCAAGGATCTTGGAAATGGAAAAGTGCGTTCTGTCGGAATTGCGATGGCAATGCAGGGATCTTGTATTTCTCATGTAGACGTAGGTTCTGCAACAATCATGCTGAACGAAGATGGAAGTTATAAGTTATCCATTGCAGCAGCAGATATGGGAACTGGATGCGACACCATTCTTGCACAGATGGCAGCAGATTGCCTGAATGTGACAACAGATGAAATCTTTGTCTCAGGCGCGGATACAGATTCTTCTCCTTATGATTCTGGATCTTACGCATCAAGTACAACCTATATTACCGGTCAGGCAGTTGTACGTGCATGCACAGAGTTAGAAAAGAGAATCCGCACAGTTGCAGCGAAAATGGTGGATTGCGAGCTGGATGATCTGGAATACGATGGACAGACAGCGAAAAATATTGTGACAGGAAAGTCTGTGACATTGGAAGAAATTGGATATCAGGCACAGTGCTTCAATGATGTGGCGTTGCAGGTGACTGAAAGTTATTCTTCTCCAGTGTCTCCACCGCCATATATGGCAGGTGCCGTAGAGATTGAATTGGATAAAGAAACTGGACATGTGGAAATCATCGATTACGCAGCAGTTGTAGACTGTGGAACGGTTGTGAATCCAAACCTTGCCAGAGTGCAGGTAGAAGGTGGTCTTGGACAGGGAATTGGAATGACCTTATTTGAAAACATCCAGTATTCTCCAAAGGGACAGCTATACAATAATTCTCTGATGCAGTATAAGATTCCAACAAGAATGGATTATGGAAAATTACGTGTAGAATTTAGATCCAGCTATGAACCAACAGGACCATTTGGAGTAAAATCCATCGGTGAGATTGTAATCAATACTCCAGCACCAGCGATTACCCATGCAATTTATAATGCGACAGGTCACTGGTTTAGAGAACTTCCAATTACAAGTGAACAGATTGCGATGGCCATTGCGGGAGATAAATAAATGATTTTAAACTGTAAAAATGGGAAATGGGAAGAACAAAGCAGCTTATTCGAAGCTCTGGGCTTACATAAAGAGCAGCAGGAAGTTCTTTCGTTCACAGGCGGAGGCGGTAAGACGACGCTCATCCGCAGATTACAAAAAGAGTTGAAGGCACGGGAAATTATGCACGGTGTTTCAACGACAACCCATATGCAGTATGAATGTGAAGAAAGCTTTCTGGGGGAATCATCGCTGGAAAGCTTTCTTAAGGTTTACAGACATACGAGGACTGTATGGATGGGGGAACCCATTTCCAAGGAGAAAATACAAGGATTTTCCAGAGAATTCTATCAGCAACTGATAAAAATGGGCGCGTGGTTGCTTTTAGAAGCAGATGGTGCAAAGCATCTCCCAGTGAAGGCTCCAGAGGCAAAGGAGCCAGTAATTCTGCCGGAGAGCACAAGGGTGTGTAATGTCTATGGCCTGGATGGGGTAGGAAAACCTATTCGGGAAGGATGCTTTCGCGTAGAACGAGTGATGGAAATTCTTGGAAAAGAAGAACATGATTTGCTGGAAGAAACGGACATTGTCCGACTTGCAGCAAGTATATCTGGAGGAAGAAAACTAGTAGGAGAACGTCCCTATCATGTGATATTAAATAAAGCAGATACGGTCGGGCAGCGGGAAATGGCAGAACGCATCGGAATGCGTATCCTCGCCCTTGGTATCGGCGAAGTACATATCACAGCGGGACTGTGTGAAGAATAAGGAAGTAGGAAATGGCACTTAGGATATTGATCAAAGGCGCAGGTGACCTGGCCACAGGGGTGGCAGCAGAACTCAAAGAGCAGGGACATCAGATTGTAATGACAGAGATTGCAATCCCTTTGACTGTGCGTAGACAAGTGGCTTGTTCACGGGCAGTATACGAAACAGAAGTAAAGATTGAACAACATACAGCTGTGCTGGCACAGGATGCGGGGGAAGCGGAACAAATCCTACGAGAAGGGAAGATTGCGGTTCTTATTGATCCAAAGGCAGAAATTGCAAGAAAGCTGCAGCCAGATGTGATTGTAGACGCAATCATGGCAAAGGAAAATCTTGGAACATCTATGGAAGATGCTCCGTGTGTGGTCGCACTGGGACCTGGATTTACAGCAGGAAAGGACTGCCATGCGGTTATCGAAACAAAACGAGGAGATACCCTTGGCGTACCGATTTATAAAGGTTCTGCGATTCCTAATACGGGAATCCCGGGGATGGTAGGCGGTTATGCCATGGAACGATTGATCCGCGCAGGCGAAGCGGGAAAAATGCAGCCGGTGGCAGCCATTGGAGATATAGTGAAAAAGGGAGATCTTCTTGCAATTACAGGAGAAACGAAGGTGTATGCAGCCATTGATGGTGTGGTGCGCGGAATGCTCCAAGAGGGAGTTGACGTAAAAAAAGGAATGAAAATAGGTGATGTAGACCCTAGAATGGATGTAGAATTAGCATATCTGATCTCGGATAAAGCCAGAAAAATCGGACAGGGTGTGAAAGAAGCAATAAAGCGGCTGCGTTACCGGGAGTATGGAATCGTATGTCTGGCAGCAGGGCGTTCTCAGCGTTATGGAACTTCCGAAGAAAATAAGTTACTGGAATGTAAAGAGGGAAAACCAATGTATCAGTATCTTCTGGAGCAGATGCAGCAGTTTCCTATGTGTGATGTTGCAGTAGTCAGCCGGGTTCCGGAAATTTTGGATTATGCCAGAGAGCATCAGATGAAGGCTGTTGAAAATTATGAGCCGGAGAAGGGGATTTCCTGGTCTTTACGTAAGGGATTAGCAGCGTGTCAATCGGAGAAAGAAAGGCTTCGCGGTGTGCTTTTTGCAGTTTGCGATCAGCCGAATCTGAGTGCAGAGACGATTGAGCGGATGCTGGAACTTGCTTGTGAACACCCAGGGAAGATTATTTGCGCTGCAAACGAAGGTAAGAGGGGAAATCCAGTGTTGATGGATCAGTGCTATTTTGAAGAATTGGAGCAGCTGACAGGAGATGTTGGTGGCAAACAAGTGATTCAGAAACATTCAGAACAAGTGATTTTATGCGAGACAGGAGCGAAAGAGCTTTTGGATGTGGATGAAAAGGGAATAGAATGGTAAAAGAAGGAACATTTATGAAAGAATTACTGAATGCGTGGAAGCAATGCAAACGCGGGACACACAAGCAAATTTTTACAATTCTTACAGGAGAGAAGACGGGGAAAAAGGTCTTACTTGAAGATGGAGAAATTCGGTGGCAGTCGGAACCGGAAGAATTTTGGAGTGCTCATGTGAAGGAACTGACGGAGCAGACAAC
The DNA here is from genome assembly GCA_964591105.1 of uncultured Lachnospiraceae bacterium. Classification (GTDB taxonomy): domain Bacteria; phylum Bacillota; class Clostridia; order Lachnospirales; family Lachnospiraceae; genus CAZPZR01. The sequence continues at coordinate 18,487 of CAZPZR010000001.1, forward strand.
AGAAGGAAGTCAGGAAATAGCAGGAGAACGAATTTTTGTAGAAACGCTTCGCAGAAATCCAAGGATGGTTATCTGTGGTGGTGGCCATGTAGGAGTTGCAATTGCCCGTCTGGCAATGATTCAAGGGATGCATGTGACACTTTTGGAAGATCGACCATCCTTTGCAGACTGCGGAAGGGCAGCAGGTGTCCATGAAGTAATCTGTGAGCCATACGAACAAGGGCTGTCACGGATTGAATCTGATGAAGATACCTATTTTGTAATTGTAACAAGAGGACATCGCTATGATCAGGTTTGTTTAGAAAAAGCCAGCCATATGCCACATGCATATTTGGGAATGATGGGAAGCCGCAGACGTGTTGTAATTGTGAAGCAAGAAGCAATCGCGCATGGGGCGTGCCCAGAGGCGATTGAGCGATTGCACGCACCAATTGGCCTTCACATTCAGGCAGAGACACCAGAAGAAATTGCAGTGTCTGTGATGGCAGAAGTGATTCTTGAGAAAGCAGGCCGAAAGTCTGGCTCAGGATTTTCGGGAGAAATTTTGTCCGCAATTGAGGAAGATGACTTAGAGCATGGAAAGAAAGTGCTTGCCACAATTATTTCACGCAAAGGCTCAGCACCAAGAGGTGTTGGTACGAAGATGATCATCTGTCAAAGTGGGAAAATCGTAGGAACCATTGGCGGTGGCTGTATGGAAGCAGAAGTGGTTCAGCGGGCAAAGACCATGATATATCAGAACGAAGTATTTGCGAAACTTCTTACGGTAAGCCTGTCGAATGATGAAGCGGAAGAAGAAGGAATGGTGTGCGGAGGCACCTTGGAAATATTTTTGGAAAAGGTGTAAACGAAAAGCACAAGTCAAACAGGGGGAGGAAACTTATGGAAATGAATCGAGAAGGAAGAGTACTTGCCGTCTGCATCAGTGAACAGAAAGGAACACTCAAACAGGAGATTCCATCTGCAACACTTGTAGAAGACTGGGGAATAGAAGGAGATGCCCATGCAGGAAAATGGCATCGGCAGGTAAGTATGCTTTCTTTTGAAAAAATAGAAGAATTCCGCGCGAAAGGTGCTGAGGTGGAGTTCGGAGCATTTGGAGAAAATCTCGTAGTGGAAGGATTCGATCTTCGCAGTCTTCCGGTAGGGACAAGATTCGCGATTGGAGAAGCAGTGCTGGAACTGACACAGATTGGAAAAGAATGTCATAGCCACTGTGCGATTTATCAGGCAGTTGGTGATTGCATTATGCCGAGGGAAGGAGTATTTACCAAAGTGCTGAAGGGCGGAATTGTGCGTCCAGGAGATGCAATTCGAAAACTTCCATTAGATGTGAATCGACCATTGACTGCGGCAGCGATTACGCTGAGTGATAAGGGATTTGCAGGAGAACGAGAAGATTTGAGCGGACCGCTTATACGCACCATGTTGGAAGAGCGCGGCTATGAGGTAGTAGAGACGTTGCTCCTTCCAGATGGACGTGGAAAGTTGGAACACCATTTGAAACGACTTGCGGATCAGCGCCAGGTAAATGTGATTTTTACAACGGGAGGAACAGGATTTTCCGAACGTGACGTGACACCAGAGGCTACCATCGCGGTGTGTGACCGTATGGCTATGGGAGTTGCAGATGCGATTCGTGTATATTCGCTGTCCATAACTGATCGAGCAATGTTAAGTCGCGCAGTATCAGGAATTCGCAAGAAAACCTTGATTGTAAATCTTCCGGGAAGTCCGAAAGCAGTGCGAGAAAGTCTGGAATATATTCTTCCGGCGCTTGGCCATGGACTTGGAATTTTAAGAGGAACAGAAGGAGAGTGTGGAAACGTATGAAAAAGCGATGGATTGCTAGTTTGATGTGTTTGATGATGATAATTTCTTTAGTGGGCTGTGTAGGAAAAAAGGAAGAAACTTCGGAAGAGGTAGAGCTTCAGGTATTTATTGCGGCAAGTTTGAACAAGGTAATGACAGAACTTGCGGATATGTATCATGAGGAGCATCCAGAGGTAAAGATTATTTACAACGCGGACAGCTCCGGAACGTTGATGACACAGATTGAAGAAGGTTATGCGTGCGACTTATTTTTCAGTGCTGCACAGAAACAGATGGATATACTGGAAGCAGACGGGCTTCTTGTAGAAGGTACACGTGCAAATGTGGTAAATAATCAGGTGGTAGTTGTGACAGCCGCAGAAAGCGGTACAAAGGTCAAAGGGCTGGAGACACTCAAAGACGCGGAAAATATCGCGCTGGCAGGCGGAAGCGTTCCTGTTGGAAAATATACAAGACAGGCACTGGTAAATCTTGGAATCTTACAGGAAACCGAAGATGTGTCAACGATTACGACGGAAGAAGTATCCGAAGCATTGGATGGTGTGGAAATCAGTGAGCAGGATAATGTCAGCAAAGTACTTTTGGCAGTGGCAGAAGGGGCTTGTGAGGTTGGAACAACTTATTATTCAGATACTTATGGATATGAAGAAGATGTGGAGATTCTGGAAACAGTCAGTTATGATTTGACAGGGGATGTGATTTATCCAATTGCCAGAGTGAACAATGAGGAAGCAAGTGAGAAGCAGGAAACAGCAGCAGATGAATTTCTGCAGTTTGTATTGTCAGAGAAAGCAAAGGCAGTTTTCGAATCTTATTATTTTGATACAGAGGTAGAGCCTTAGAAATAAAGTGAGGGAGCATGACATGGGAGAACTCTTAGAAATTATAAAAACACTGGATTTTAGTCCATTATATATTTCTTTGAAAACGGGGATTGTGGCGACGCTACTGTCCTTTTTTCTCGGCATCTATGCAGCAAGGAAGGTTGTGAAGGCTCCGCCAAAATGGAAAGCCATTTTGGATGGAATCCTGACACTTCCAATGGTGCTTCCACCAACTGTAGCAGGATTTTTCCTGCTTTTGTTATTTAGCAAGAGAAGACCGCTTGGCATCCTGTTATATGAAACATTTGACCTGAAAGTGGTACAGACATGGCTAGGGTGCGTGATTGCGGCTACAGTGATTGCATTTCCATTAATGTATCGAAATGCACGTGCAGCATTTGAACAGTTAGATGTGAACCTAATCTATGCGGCAAGGACGCTTGGAATGTCCGAAACAAGAATTTTCTGGAAAATTGTCCTTCCAACGGCGGGACCGGGGATTGTGTCCGGAACAATCCTGACGTTTGCAAGAGCACTTGGTGAGTACGGGGCAACTTCAATGGTGGCAGGAAATATTCCCGGAAAGACGGGGACGATTTCTCAAAAGATTGCAATGGTTATTCAGGACGGAGACTATGGAACGGCAAGTATCTGGGTTGCAATTGTGATTGTGATTGCTTTTGGAATCATAGTTCTTATGAATCTGGTGACAGGCAAGAAAATGAAACAGACGAAACGGTGGTAGAAGATGGCGATAAAAGTAGAACTTCGGAAGAGGCTAGAAGGATTTGACCTTCAAATAGAATTTGCAACTTCATCGAAACGGATAGGAATTCTGGGAGCATCTGGCAGTGGAAAAAGCATGACTTTGAAAATGCTTGCAGGAATTGAAGAGCCAGATGCTGGGCGAATGGAATTGGATGGGCGTGTATTGTACGACAAGCAGCAGAAGATTAATCAAAAGCCTCAGCAAAGAAATATAGGATATTTGTTCCAGAATTATGCACTGTTTCCAACGATGACGGTAGAAGAAAATCTTCGCGTTGGGGTAGAAGGCTGGGCGAAGAAGCATGGAAAAGCATCAAAAGCGGAGCGAGAGGTTCGCGTACAGACAATGATAAGCAGATTTCAGCTGGATGGACTAGCGAAGAAATTCCCGGCGGAACTTTCCGGTGGGCAGCAACAGCGAGTGGCGTTGGCGAGAATCTTCGCATATGAGCCGGAAGTGATTCTGTTAGATGAACCATTTTCTGCAATGGATTCCTTCCTGAAAAACAGGTTGCAGCAAGAATTACAGGAAATGTTGAAAAACTTTTCTGGAACAATTATCTGGGTGTCCCATGACCGGGATGAAATCTATCAGTTTAGCGAGGAACTTTTGATCTTGAAAGACGGACGGAAGATTCAGTATGGAAAAACCAGAGATATTTTCAAACAGCCGGGGAATCTGGAAGCCGCAAAGCTGACTGGATGCAAGAATTATTCTCGTGCGAGAAAGGTGTCTGAATACGAAATCGAACTATTAGACTGGGAGACTACTGTGAAAGTAACAAAACCAGTGGATGATGGAGTACAATATGTGGGATATCGTGCACACGATTTTGTTCCCGTGTGGAAAAATCCTGGCGAGAATGTCATAAAAGTGGAGAAAAAAAGTGTGGTCGAATTACCATTTGAAACACAGTATTATCTAAGTGTTGCAGGGGCAAAAGAACCTGTCTGCTGGTATGTGCAGACGAAAGAGCAGAGAGAAATCGAAGAAAATGGATTTCCGGAATACTTGCAGTTGGAAGAAGAGAAGATGTTAATATTTAGGGGAGACAGATGACTCGTATAAAGTCATTTGTCTCCCCTGTGTTATTATTTTCGCTTTATATGCAGTTACAAATCCTCTAAGTTAATTTCGCGCGGTGTATCCATATGTTTGAGCGTAATCTCATAAATATGGTCAACATCACCTTGCTTCATAGCTTCTAAGATTGCAAGATGCTCATCGTAAGTATCCTGCATACGTCCTTCATGCGCCAAAGATAAGCTTGCTAATTTGCGCATGCGATACAGGAAGGTTGCGAATACAGAGATAAATTGTTCATTCTCCAGGTATTCAATGATCTTCGTATGAAACTGGAAATCGTAATCGCAGAAATCTGGAATGGATTCTGTGGTGTTAAGAATTTCACAAAGTTCTTCCATAATCCAGTCCAGTTCTCGAAAGAGCTTTTTAGCCTTGCGCGTGCCAGAATCTTTGGCAATCTGGTAGGTGCAGTAGCACTCCAGTGCAGAGCGAATCTGAAAAGTTTCAGAGACATCTTGCTTAGTTAGCTGGTGAATGCAAAAGCCTTTGCTCGGAATAATATCAATGTATCCTTCTTGTGCAAGTCGGTGAACAGCATCTCGAAGTGGTGTTCTGGAAATGCCAAGTTCCTTGGAAAGTTTTGTCTCAGAATAGATTTCCTGATAGGAAAGACCATTCGTAATAATTAGATTCTTCAAGTGATGATAAGCTTGTTCGTTGAGTGGTGTCATAATAATCCCCTTGTTTTATCTGTAAATATATGAAAAGAGTTGCCCAACAAAATGTAAGAGCCCCCTGATATCATAGGAGTATCATACAATACCCCAGAAAAATGTTCAATAGAAAAGCAGAAGAGACGGGTCTGTGAGAGGATGAAATATGTGAAAAAGAGTTAAAAAACTAACGATAAATAATTAACGAGTTAGTAAAAATCCACAAAAAATGAAAAGAAAAAATGTGGAAAAGGGAGAAAGAAATTTGACCTCTTGACCGGTATACCGGTATGCTGTAAAGTGAAGTCAAGAAGAAATCAGACACGATTTCGTGATAGCGAGAATTGAGGATTCGAAAGAAAGGAAGTAAGAAAATGAAAGTAGGATTTATCGGATTAGGTATCATGGGAAGACCAATGGCAAAGAACATGTTGAATGCAGGTGTAGAACTGCTTGTATCTGACTTGAATAAAGAAGCAGTTGCCGATGTAGTGGCAGCTGGAGCAAAAGAAGCAACTTACGCAGAAATCGGAGAACAGTGTGAACGCGTAATCATTATGGTTCCAAGTGGAGCAATTTCTAAATCTATCCTGTTTGGAGAAGATGGTGTAGCATCCACAATCAAACCAGGAAGCGTTGTATGTGACATGAGTTCTGTAACACCAGTTGAATCTCAGGAATGTTACCAGGGATTAAAAGAAAAAGGAGTTGGATTCGTAGATGCACCAGTATCTGGTGGAGAACCAGGAGCTGTTGCAGGAACACTTGCAATCATGGCAGGTGGAGATCAGGAAGATTTCGATGCAATGAAAGAATACTTTGATATTCTTGGTTCTTCTGCATTATTGATCGGAGGCAGCGGAAGCGGAAGCGTAACAAAATTAGCAAACCAGGTTATTGTAAATAATACAATCGCTGTTGTTTCAGAAGCATTTGTTCTTGCAACAAAAGCAGGAGCTGATCCAGCGAAGGTATACGAAGCAATCCGTGGTGGATTAGCTGGAAGTGCAGTATTAGATGCAAAAATTCCAATGATCATCGAACGTAACTTCAAACCAGGAGGACCAATCCGTATTAACCACAAAGACATTAAAAATGTTGTAAATACTGCACATTCTATTGATGTTCCAATTCCATACACAGCACAGCTTTACGAAATTCTTCAGTCACTGAAGATTCACGGACATATGGAAGATGACCACGGCGGAATCGTTCAGTACTTTGAAAAACTTGCAGATGTAGAAGTGAAAAAATTTGACTAATCAGCAGGAGGAAGAAGAAATGGCTTTGCACGTAGATGTATTAAACAATTATAAAAAAATCGATGAAGCAGCAATTGATGCACTGCTTCAGAAAGAAATCGAAGCAAATAATAAAAAAATCGTTGTCTTAGATGATGACCCAACAGGAGTTCAGACAGTACATGATATTTCTGTATACACAAACTGGGAAAAAGAAAGCATTCGTCAGGGATTTGCAGAAGAAAATAATTTGTTCTATGTGCTGACAAACTCTAGAGGATTTACAGTAGAACAGACAACAAAAGCACATCTTGAGATTGCAGCAGTTGTAGATGAAGTGGCAAAAGAGACTGGAAAAGAATACATTTTCATCAGCAGAAGTGACAGTACACTTCGTGGACATTATCCATTAGAGCCACAGATTTTGAAAGACAAGTACGAAGAAAATACTGGAAAAACAATCGATGGAGAAATCCTTTGCCCATTCTTCAAAGAAGGTGGAAGATTTACGATTGACAATGTGCACTATGTAAAATATGGAGAAGAATTAGTTCCAGCAAATGAGACAGAATTTGCTAAGGATAAAACATTCGGTTACAGCAGTGCAACTATGCCAGCTTACGTAGAAGAAAAAACAAAAGGAGCTTACAAAGCGGAAGACGTAACTTGCATTTCTTTGGAAGATATTCACAACATGGATATCGACAAGATTGAAGCACAGCTTATGAACGTGAAAGACTTTAATAAAATCATTGTAAATGCTGTAGATTACGCAGACGTAAAAGTATTCTGTGTTGCACTTTATCGTGCAATGGCAAAAGGAAAAGTATTTATGTTCCGTACAGCGGCAGCAATTGTAAAAGTAATGGGCGGTGTTACAGACCAGGCACTTCTTACAAGAGAACAGATGGTAGTGAAAGAAACAACAAACGGAGGAATCATCGTTGTTGGTTCTCATACAGATAAAACAACCAAACAGGTAGAATGCTTAAAAGAATTATCTGATTTGGAATTTATCGAACTGGATGCTACTTTAGTGAAAGATGATGCAGCATTTGAAGCAGAAGTAAAACGATGCCTGGAAAAAGAAGAAGCATGCATCAAAGCAGGAAAAACAGTGTGCTGCTATACAACAAGAGCATTGATTACAGCAGATACAGGGGATAAAGAAGATGAACTTCGTTTGTCTGTGAAAATTTCCGATGCAGTACAGTCTTTGGTAGGAAAATTATCAGTGACTCCAAGCTTTGTAATTGCAAAAGGTGGAATTACATCCAGTGATGTTGGTACAAAAGCACTTGCTGTACGCAAAGCAAATGTACTTGGCCAGATCAAACCTGGAATTCCAGTATGGCAGACAGGGGAAGAAAGCAAGTTCCCATTGACACCATACGTAATCTTCCCAGGAAATGTTGGAGAAATCTCTACATTGAAGGAAGCTGTAGAAGTATTAATGAATTGTTAAAAAACAAACAAAAACGAACATACAATTTGTTCGAAAAATGAAAAAACTCACAGAAAAATGTTAGATTTTGTTGACAAATGCTGTCTGACAACGTAGAATATGAACAGAAACGAACATTAGGGAGATGGAGGAAAAATTATGCCGCAGTGTGTAGTAATTGCCGATGATTTAACAGGGGCGAACGCGACAGGTGTTCTCTTGAAGAAAATGAATTATCAGGCATATACCGTTATGAATACAGAAAGAATTGAGCTCTCTACCCTGGATGAATGTGACTGCCTTTTATATCCAACAGACAGCAGAGGCGTAGATCCTGAGATTGCATACAACCGAGTATACAACGTATGTAATCTATTGAAGAATGATCAGGTAAAAGTATATGCGAATCGAATTGACAGTACACTGAGAGGAAACCTTGGGAGCGAAACAGATGCAATGCTGGATGCACTTGGTGAAGACTATGTAGCGATTGTTGCACCTTGTTTCCCATCCTCAGGAAGAATCGTGATTGGTGGATATATGTTGGTGAACGGACTTCCGTTACATAAGACAGAGATTGCAATCGATCCGAAGACTCCGGTGAAGATTTCAGAAGTTGCAGAACTGTTTGACCAGCAGAGTAAGTACCAGGTATCTTCTGTATTTATGAAAGATATGATGCAGGGAAGCCATGAACTTGCGAAGCTGATTCAGACACATGTGGAATACGGCAGCAGAATCATTGTTGCTGACTGTGTGACACAGGAAGATTTGGACTTGATTGCGGACGCAGTGATTGAGAGCAACTTGAAGATTGTTGCAGTTGACCCAGGAGTATTTACCGCAACACTTTCCAGAAAGTTGATCACACCAACAGAAAAGAAAGAGAAGAATAAGATTCTTGCAGTAGTTGGAAGTGTGAATCCGAATACAACGAAGCAGATGGAAGAATTATGGTTATCACAGAAGACACAGAACGTGTTCGTGCATACGAAGCGTTTGTTAGAAAGTGAAGAAGAACGACAGAAAGAGATGAACCGTGTCATTCAGGCAGTGTTGGAATCTTGTGAGAATCAGGTAATCACAACAGTGACTGGAGATGGGATTTATCCGGAAAACCGCATTGATTTCAAACCTTATATGGAGAAGTATCAGTGTTCTATGGATGCAGTGACCGGAATCATCAATCGTTCATTTGCAGAGATCACTTATCAGATTTTCAAAAAGGAACCTTCCTTCAAGGGACTATATACCAGTGGCGGAGATGTAACAGTCGCTGTGTGCCGTAAGTTCCAGACAGCTGGTTTGACACTGTTAGATGAAGTGTTGCCGCTTGCAGCGTACGGACGATTCCTGAAGGGTGAATTCGAAGGAGTTCATATTATTACAAAAGGTGGAAGTCAGGGAAGCAGCAGTGCTATTAATCAGTGCATTACGTATCTGAAAGAGAAACTATATATTTAAGAATCACATTTAGAAAAGAGGAATTCATTATGAAAAAACCATTGATTGCAGTACCAATTGGAGATCCAGCAGGTGTAGGACCTGAAATTGTTGCAAAATCCATTGCATCAAAGGAAGTATTTGAAGCAGCAAATTGTATCATTATTGGAGATAAAGCGATTGTAGAAAATGCAATTCGTATTGTAGGTGCAGACTTGAAAGTGAATGTTGTTCATGCACCAGAAGAAGGAGATTATTCCGAAGGAATTTTAAATCTCATTGATTTAGGCAATGTTGACCTGGAAAACTTTGCGTTCGGTAAGGTCAATGGAATGTGCGGAAAGGCCGCATACGAATGTATTGCAAAAAGTATTGAACTTGCTAATGAAGGAAAGGTTGATGCTGTTGCCACAACACCAATCAACAAAGAATCTTTACGTGCAGGAGAAATCAATTTCATTGGTCACACAGAGATCTTTGGAGCGCTGACAGATACGGAAGATCCATTGACAATGTTTGAGACAAATGGAATGCGAGTATTTTTCCTCACAAGACACGTTTCCTTGCGTGAAATGCTGGATATGATTACAAAAGACAGAATTAAGGATTATGTAAAACGTTGTCTGAAGGCTTTGGAAAAACTTGGAGTAACAGACGGTACAATGGCGATTGCAGGACTGAACCCACACAGCGGGGAACATGGACTCTTTGGATGGGAAGAAGTAAATGAAATCATCCCAGCAGTGGAAGAGCTCCAGGCAGAAGGATACGACGTTGTAGGACCAATCGGAGCAGACTCTGTATTCCATCAGGCTGCAATTGGCAGATACAACAGTGTACTGTCCCTCTATCATGACCAGGGACATATCGCAACAAAGACATTGGATTTCGAAAAAACAATTGCGATTACAAATGGTATGCCAATCCTTCGTACATCTGTGGATCACGGTACTGCATTTGACATTGCTGGAAAAGGAATCGTAAGTGAAGTCAGCATGATCGAAGCCATTTTATTAGCAGCGAAATACGCGCCAAACTTTACAAAATAAATTTTCAGGAGAAAGAGGAGATCTATTATGGTAAACGGACTGAGCGGGGAAAGAATGTTAATCGGTCTTGCAATTGGTATTGCAGTCCTGATTTTTTTAGTACTCAAAACAAAAGTACAGGCATTTTTGGCACTGATTATTTGTACAATCATCGTAGGTGTTGTTGGAGGAATGCCATTAGTTAATATTACATTAGAAGACGGAAAAACCTTTGGAATTGTCAATTCGATTACGACAGGATTCGGTGGAACTTTAGGAAGTATCGGTATTATCATCGGTTTCGGTGTTATGATGGGACAGATTTTCGAAGTAACAGGTGCAGCGCAGAGAATGGCGCATACATTCCTGAAATTATTCGGAAAGAAACGTGAAGAAGAAGCATTAGCATTAACAGGTTTCCTTGTGTCTATTCCAATTTTCTGTGACTCAGGATTCGTTGTTCTTGCACCAATTGCAAAAGCTATTTCAAAAGCAACTAAGAAATCAGTTATCGGTCTTGGTGTTGCACTTGCAGCCGGACTTGTAATTACTCACTCATTGGTACCACCTACACCAGGTCCTTTAGGAGTATGTGGAATCTTTGGAGTAGACGTAGGAAAATTCATCCTTATAACAATTTTACTTGCAATCCCAATGGCAATTGCTTGTATCGCATATTCAAGATTATACCTTTCTAAAAAGTATTATCGTGTAGTAGATGATAACGGTGAAATCGTAGAAAAACCATATCAGGAACCAGACTACGATGGAGCGTTCTCAATGGATACAAAAGATATGCCAGGAACATTTGTATCATTCCTTCCATTACTTGCACCAATCGTATTAATCTTAATCAATACAGTAGCAAGTGCACTTGGAAAAACAGATGGCATCATGGAAGTATTAATCTTCTTAGGACAGCCAATCGTAGCAGTTGGAATCGGATTATTGATTGCAATCTTCACATTAGGTAGAAACCTTGACAGACAGACAATCATCAGCGAAATGGAAAAAGGTATGATGTCTGCAGGTATCATCATGCTGGTAACAGGTGGTGGTGGAGCTCTTGGACAGATCATCAAAGACTCTGGACTTGGAACATTTATGGCAGAAGGACTTGCTGGAACAGCAATCCCAATCATCATCCTTCCATTATTAATTTCAACAGCAATGAGATTTATCCAGGGATCTGGTACTGTTGCTATGACAACAGCAGCTGGTATCACAGCTCCAATCCTTGCAGCAGCAAATGTTAGCCCATTACTTGGAGCAGTTGCTTGCTGTGTAGGTTCTTTATTCTTTGGATACTTCAACGACAGCTACTTCTGGGTTGTAAACAGAACTCTTGGAGTAAGCGAAGCAAAAGACCAGTTAAAGGTTTGGTCTGTAACATCTACAATTGCATGGGCAGTTGGTGTTGTGGAAGTATTAGTATTGAGTATTTTTATGTAATCATGTAAAATAAAAGGCAGTGAAGGCAGTGGAATTCACTGCCTTTTTTGTACGATAAGCGTCAGAGAAAAATGACGTTTTGCTTAAAAAATTAGGAGTGTGAAAGAGATGCTTGCAGCAGAAAGACAGGCAAAAATTGTAGAACTTGTAAGAGAACAGGGGAGTGTACAGGTAGAGGAACTGGCACAGGAACTGAATGTCAGTGCGATGACGATTCGAAGAGATTTGGTAAAGTTACAGGAAGAAGACCGACTCACACGTTGTCATGGCGGAGCAGTGATCAAAGAAGAAGTGACGTATGCAGATAAGCAGACCAGTAATATTGATGCGAAAAAAGAATTGGCAAAGAAAGCGGCAGCTTTTGTAAAACCAGGAGACACGGTATTTTTAGATGCGGGAACAAGCACCTATGAAATTGCAAAATTAATCAAGGACATTGAAAACCTTATGGTTGTGACGAATGATTTGGAGATTGCCAGATTATTAAATGGAAGCGAAGCAGACGTAGTCATTTGTGGTGGAAAGATTCAAAAGAGTACAGGAAGTATGTTTGACCGATATGCAACAAAGATGCTGGAAGATTTTCAGTTTGATGTAGGATTCTTCGGAGCGGCTTCTATTAATGATAAATTTGAAGTGATGACACCTACGCTTGATAAGATGTGGCTGAAGCGAGAAGTGCCAAAGAAGTGTACGAAGTCGTATCTTGTGGCAGATGAATCCAAGTTTCATCGACAGGCAAGAACCAAGATTAATCATCTGGGGGATTTCACAGGAGTGATCACCAATCAGAAATTTGAGAAGAAAGAACGTGAACTCTTGGAAAAAACAGGGTGTCATACAATAGAAATTTAGGAGAAAGTTAGATGGAAGGACTTACACATTTTGATCAGGATGGAAGGGCAAGAATGGTGGATGTATCTGAAAAACCAGATACAATGCGAGAAGCAATTGCCAAAGGAAAAATAACAGTCAATCAGGAAGTTTATGATGCCATTGAGCAAGGTAGGATGGAAAAGGGAGATGTCCTTGGGGTGGCAACAACGGCAGGAATTATGGGAGTGAAGAGAACGGCAGATCTGATTCCGATGTGTCATGTACTTCCAATTACGAAGTGTGCCATTACTTTTGAAAAAGATCCGAAACTTCGAGAAATCCATTGTACATGTACGGTTCGGGTTACTGGAAAAACAGGGGTAGAGATGGAAGCATTGACAGGTGTGAGCGTGGCACTGTTGACAGTATATGACATGTGCAAGGCACTGGATAAGTCTATGGAGATTGGCGAAATATATTTGTATAAAAAGACGGGCGGAAAAAGTGGTCTTATTGAAAATAAGAAGAAATGCTAGAAAGTGTGCGGTATGCGAGCAGACGGATTGATACTAGCAGGCGGAAGTCTTGGCAAAAAGGCTGGATGAAATATTAGAGCAAGTAGACTTGATTGTAACGACGGGTGGTGTATCCGTTGTAATATTGTAGAAAATGCACCGCAGGGGGTGCTGTATTTTCGGCACAACGGATATTTATACATAAAGAAGAGAAAGACACCGAGATTACAAAGCTCATAGAACAATTTTCAGAAGCGGATTTTCTTTTAATAGAAGGAATGAAAGAGAGCAGTTATTCGAATGAGGAGCCAATGATTTCTATAAATGATGTTAAAAAAATTGCCGAGATTCTGATACAGAAGAGGCAGGAGGAACGATAACATGAAGATGATAAAGACAGAAGAAGCGGTAGGACAAGTACTCTGCCATGACATTACTCAAATTATCAAAGGAGTAACGAAGGATGCAGTGTTTCGCAAGGGACATGTAATTCGCAAAGAAGACATTCCCGTACTTTTAAGTGTTGGAAAGGAACATATCTATATATGGGAAAAGGATGAGAATCAACTGCATGAGAATGAGGCGGCAGAAATCCTGTATGAGCTTTGTGCCAACGATTCCATGCGTCCGACTCCGGTAAAAGAAGGAAAAATTGAAGTTGTTGCAACGTGTGATGGCTTGCTGAAAGTAGATCAAAAGAAGCTGCAGGCGGTGAATGCATTAGGGGAAATGATGATTGCCAGCCGCCATGGGAACTTTCCAATCAAAGCAGGGGAGAAGATTGCGGGAACAAGAATCATTCCACTTGTAATTGAGAAGCAAAAAATGGAACGTGCAAGAGAAGCGGCAGAAGGTGGGAAAATCTTCACATTGTTGCCATTTACCCATAAAAAAGTCGGGATTGTAACAACGGGAAATGAAGTGTACCGTGGAAGAATCCAGGATACATTTACCCCAGTGATTTTAGAAAAGTTATCTGAGTATAAAGTAGAGGTTCTTGGACAAACCATTTGTAGTGATGATCCGGAGATGATTGAAGCGGCAATTCGGAATTTTCTGGACGAGGGTGCAGAACTTGTCATCTGCACAGGCGGAATGAGTGTAGATCCAGATGATCAGACACCACTTGCAATCCGTCGCGCAACAGAACGGGTGGTGACGTATGGTGCGCCGGTGCTTCCGGGGGCGATGTTCCTTCTTGCGTATACGGAGAATCAGGTACCAGTGGTAGGTCTTCCAGGATGCGTGATGTATGCGAAAAGAACGATTTTTGATCTGGTACTTCCAAGACTCATGGCAGGAGAAATACTGAGCAAAGATGATATCACTGTGTTGGGAGAAGGTGGATTATGTCTGTCTTGTCCAGTTTGCACCTTCCCAAACTGTGGATTTGGAAAATAAATGGAGCGTAGGATATGAAAGACGGATTTGGAAGAGAAATTAATTATATGCGAATTTCAATCACAGATCGATGCAATCTTCGATGCCGTTATTGTATGCCAGAAGGCGTTTCCTGTGTAGGAATGGAAGAAATTCTGACTTTCGAAGAGATTGAACAAACGGTGCGGGCGGCCATTCGAGCGGGAATCACACGATTTAAGATTACCGGAGGTGAACCGCTGGTAAGACGGGATTGCGCGGAGCTGATCGCAAAGTTACTGCAGATTCCGGGGACAGAGGAAGTGACGTTGACAACGAATGGAATACTTTTGGAGCAGGAGATTCCAAAGCTTTGGGCAGCAGGACTTCGTGCGGTAAATATCAGTCTTGATACCTTGCAGCGAACACGGTATCAAGAGTTGACTGGATTTGACCGACTGGAACAGGTAAAAGCAGGCGTGGAAGCAGCTGTAAATATGGGAATGAAGATAAAGATCAATGTAGTGCTTCAAAAGGGTTACAACGATGATGAGTGGAAAGCACTGGCGGAACTTGCAAAGGATTTACCCGTGGATGTGCGCTTCATTGAACTAATGCCGATTGGTTCTGGAAAAATGCTTCCGGTCGTTTATCACGAAGAGATTTTGAAAAAGCTTCGGGAGGCATACGAAGGAGTGGAACAGGACTTATCCTATCATGGAAATGGGCCAGCAGTGTATTATCAGATTCCGGGCTTTCGCGGAAGTGTAGGATTCATCAGTGCGATGCATGGGAAGTTCTGTGAGCATTGTAATCGCATCCGCCTGACATCCAAAGGGCAGCTGAAGGCGTGTCTTTGTTATGGCGAAACCATAGATATTCGACAGATTCTGCGAAGAGAAGGAACTCTGGAAGAGACGGAAGAAGCTGTATATCAGGCAATTGTGGCGGCAGTGGAGAAGAAGCCAAAGCAGCACTGTTTCGAACAGTTAGATGAAATCACAGAAGCCAGAAAGATGGCACAGATTGGCGGATAATTATCAGGATACGAATAAATAACTATAAGCAAAATGAATAAATGGTCTTGTTGAAGGAAAAATGGTTAAATGTTAAGATAGAAGACAGTGACAAGAGAGTAAATGTCTAGGAGGAAAAAACATGTTAGAAAAACTTTTTAAATTAAAGGAGAATGGCACAGACGCTAAGACAGAAATTCTTGCGGGTGTTACTACATTCATGACGATGGCATACATTCTCGCAGTAAACCCAAGTATTATGTCAGCAGCGGGTATGGACCAGGGAGCAGTGTTTACAGCGACTGCTGTTGCTTCTTTTATAGGGACATTGCTGATGGCATTTTTGGCAAATTATCCATTTGCACTTGCTCCAGGAATGGGATTGAATGCTTACTTTGCATATACAGTTGTTCTTGGAATGGGATATGAATGGCAGGTTGCATTAACTGCAGTATTTGTGGAAGGTATCATTTTCATCCTTCTTTCACTTACTAGTGTACGTGAAGCAATTTTCAATGCAATTCCAATGAACTTAAAGTCAGCAGTTAGTGTTGGAATTGGTTTCTTTATCGCATTTATTGGACTTCAGAATGCCAACATTGTTGTTGGTGGTTCTACATTGTTGGAATTATTCTCTGTTGATGGATATAATGCGGCAAAAGGTGTAGAAGCATCTTTCCAGAATGTAGGAATTACAGTGCTTCTTGCAGTCATTGGTGTAGTTATTATTGGAATCCTTGTAGTGAAGAATGTAAAAGGTAACATCTTATGGGGAATTTTGATTACATGGATTCTTGGTATTATTTGCCAGTTTGCAGGAATTTACGTACCAGATGCTGAACTCGGATTCTATAGCTTACTTCCAGATTTCAGCAATGGACTTTCTATTCCAAGTATTGCGCCAGTATTTTGTAAATTAAGATTCGATGGAATCTTTACATTAGAATTCTTTGTTGTCGTATTTGCATTCTTGTTTGTAGATTTATTTGATACACTTGGAACATTGATTGGTGTATCTACAAAGGCAAATATGTTAGATGAAAACGGACAGCTTCCTAATATCAAGGGAGCATTGATGGCAGATGCTGTGGCAACAACAGCAGGTGCTGCATTAGGAACAACAACAGTAACAACATTCGTAGAGAGTGCATCTGGTGTAGCAGATGGAGGAAGAACAGGACTTACATCACTTACAACAGCAATTTTATTTGGATTATCTTTGCTGTTTTCCCCAATCTTCCTTGCAATTCCATCTTTTGCAACAGCACCAGCATTGATTGTAGTAGGATTCCACATGGTAACAAACATTGTGAATATTGACTTTAAAGATATGTTAGAAGCAATTCCATGTTACATTTGCATTATTGCAATGCCATTCTTCTACAGCATTTCAGAAGGAATTTCTATGGGAGTAATCTCCTATGTAGCAATTACACTTTTCTCTGGAAAAGCAAAGGAAAAGAAATTAAGTCCTCTGATGTATGTATTGTCAATTTTATTTATTTTGAAATATGTATTCTTGTAAGAAATAAAATAAGAGAAATTAGTAAAATCCGGTTGTGCATAGGCGCAGCCGGATTTTTTGCAGTTTTTAAAGATTTTGAGTTGTGGAAAATAATTTTTATAGAGTGCTTGAATGAGTTTATCTGAAAATTCAATTATGCGTTGCAAGCTGAAAGGTCTAAAATAGTAATAATGAGAATCGAAAAATTTACAGAAGAAAAGAGGATGAGAAGTAATGTACGTTTCATGAAGAGAATGAGAGAAGAAGTAGATTGTAAAGTAGTGCTGCACACATGTGGATTATATGATGACAGATTAGATCTCGTATTAGATGAGCATGGAGATGCATGGCACCTTGCGGATACATCTACGAAAAAGATCAAAGACCTGTATGGATGGCGCTTATGATGGAAGATTTATCCTGAGTGCTGACTGTGCTGTGCCACCATCTACGACAGATGAAAATATGAAGGCGGTTGTGCGTGCTGCGAAAGATGCAGAGAAGGTATTGTTTGGAAAATAAAGAAAATACGAAAAATCAGCGGGGAGAGCTCCTCGCTGATTTTTTATTTAGGATGTTGAGTTGAAATCATGAATCAGTTATAATAATTAGGTCTGTAAAGGCGAAGCAATTTACTTGACGATGTGAAATAGATGAGGATTGAAAAGAATGAATTTACTTACAATGGAACATATTACAAAATCCTACACAGACAGAATCCTTCTGGATGATGTGGATTTTAGCATTAACGAGAATGAAAAGATTGGTGTAATTGGAATCAACGGAATGGGAAAGTCTACTTTGCTGAAAGTGGCAGCAGGAATTGAGTCTTGCGAAGCAGGAAAAATCAGCATGGGGACTTCGATTAAGATGTGTTATCTTCCACAGACACCAGTGTTTGAAGAAGGGGCAACAGTTCTTCAGGCAGCAATAGCAGGAAATGTGGATGAACTGAATCGATGGACAATCGAAGCGGATGCAAAATCTATGCTGAATAAGCTTGGTTTTGTAGATTATGAGGAAAAAGTGGAGCACATGTCCGGAGGACAGCGCAAGAGAATTGCACTTGTCAATGCACTTTTGACATCAGCAGATATTCTGGTTCTGGATGAACCAACGAACCATTTGGACAATGCAATGTCTGAATGGCTGGAAGAATATTTGATTCAATTTCGCGGCGCAATTCTGATGGTTACGCATGATCGTTACTTTTTGGATCGTGTGGCAAATCGAATCGTTGAAGTAGATCAAGGGAAATTATATAACTACCCAGGAAATTACTCCGAGTTTGTCCGTTTGAAAGAAGAACGACAGAACATTGCACTGGCGACAGAAAGAAAACGCAAAAGCTTGCTGAGAACAGAACTGGAATGGCTGAGTCGCGGAGCAAGAGCGCGAAGCACGAAGCAGAAAGCACATATTGACCGTATTAAGGCAATGCAGGAGATTCAGGATATTCAGGAAGAAAAGCGTGTCATCATGGATTCTGTTGCATCTCGTATGGGAAACAAAACGATTGAATTAGAACAGATTTCTAAATCATATGGAGAGCGCACACTGATTCAAGACTACAACTATATTTTTCTGAAAAATGACCGTATAGGAATCATTGGACCGAACGGTTGTGGAAAAACAACTCTGTTGAAGATGATCAATGGCATTGTACAGCCAGATGCAGGGACAATTGAAATCGGACAGACGATTAAAATTGGATATTTCTCACAGGAAAATGAATACATGGATGACTCAATGAAGGTCATTGATTATGTGAAAGAAGTGGGAGAATATATTGCAACATCCGATGGAAAGATTACAGCTTCTCAGATGTTGGAACGATTCTTATTTGATGGAACACTCCAGTATTCTAAGATTGAGAAATTATCAGGTGGAGAAAAACGAAGACTGTATCTGCTTCGTGTACTGATGAGTTCTCCGAACGTATTGATTTTGGACGAACCAACCAACGACCTGGATATTCAGACGTTGACTATTTTGGAAGACTATCTGGATCGTTTTGATGGAATCATTATTGTTGTGTCTCATGACCGATATTTCTTAGACCGAATTGTGAACCGAATCTTTTCTTTTGAAGGGCAGGGAGTTGTCCGTCAGTTTGAGGGTGGATATTCGGATTATCTGATTCGCAAGGAATTGGAAAAAGAACCGGATGAACAACCGAAAGAAGCAAAAAAAGAAAAATCACAGGCATCAAAAGCAACATGGAAACAAAGAGAAAAGAAACTCAAATTTTCTTACAAAGAGCAGAAGGAATTTGAGACAATTGACGAAGACATTGAAAAGCTGGAAACAAAAATTGAGTCTTTGGATGAAGAGATGGCAAAGAATGCAACAAACTCTGTGAAACTTCGAGAACTGATGGAGAAGAAAGACGAAGCAGAAGCACAGTTGGAAGAAAAAATGGAACGCTGGGTATATTTGAATGATTTAAATGAAAGGATCTTGAACGGGGATGCGTAAGACGGTAAAAAGAATTTTAAAGACATTATCGGCAAATGGAATAGAAGTTGAAGCTTCCAGACAGCTTGCAAATCTGAAGGCGATTGCACCATTGAAAGTTTTTCACAAAACGGTAGATGCAAAGATTTTTAATGGCGATTATGAAATTCCAATCCGCGTGTTCCTGCCAAGAGAAGAGGCTTACGAAAAACAGGAGATTCTCCTGTTTTTTCACGGTGGAGGCTGGGTGACAGAAAGCATTGATACATACGAGAGATGCTGCGCCAGACTGGCACAACAGACAGATTGTGTTGTAATTTCTGTCGAATATCGCCTTGCACCAGAATACAAGTTCCCAATTCCATTTGAAGATTGTTATGCAGCTGCAAAAGCGATTTATCAGGGAGAATTTTTACAAAATATCCATCCAGAGAAGATTACTTTAATTGGGGATAGTGCAGGAGGTAATCTGGCGGCAGCGGTTTCTTTGAAGGCAAGAGATACTGGAGACTTTATGCCAAAGAAGCAGATTCTGATCTATCCGGTGACTTATGGAGATTATACAGATTTTTCTCCATTTGCTTCTGTGGATGAGAACGGGCAGGATTATATTTTGACGAAAGGGAAAATGCAGGATTATGTGGAACTTTACCTGTCTTGTGACAAAGACTGGATGAATCCATATTTTGCACCTCTTCGTGCAAGAAATCACGAAAATCAGCCGGAGACTTTAATCTTGACCGCAGAATTTGACCCGCTTCGCGATGAAGGAGAGGCTTATGCGAAAAAACTTGAAGAGGGCGGCAATGTAGTTGAACTGCATCGAATCAAGGACGCAATCCATGGATTTTTTGCGTTAGGGCTTAAGGCATATCCAATGCCAGAATGCTACGAGATTATCAATCATTTTTTGAAAGGGGATGAAAATCTTGCGTGAGGAAAAAAGAGCATATTGGAGAAATCTGGATAATGCGGGGAAATTATTTTCTGCAGCAAGTACATCCAAAGATACACGTGTCTTTCGCTTCTACTGTGAACTAAAAGAGCAGGTGAAGGAGGAAATCCTTCAAGAAGCAGTGAATCTTACAGTAAAAAAATATCCGATTTTTCTGTCTGTTATGCGAAAAGGCTTTTTTTGGCACTATCTGGAGAAGAGTGAACTTCGTCCAGTTGTAAAAGAAGAATACAAAGAGCCATGCAGCTGCCTGTATGTGCGAGATAAAAAGGCATTGCTCTTTGAAGTTACATATTATAAAAACCGCATTAATTTTGAGGTGTTCCATGCACTGACAGATGGAACGGGAGCTACGCTGTTTTTGAAAGAAATCGTAGAAAATTATTTGTACCTGGCACACAGAGAAGAAGGACTTTGTGAACGGGCAGAAGATCAGGAGAAGATTGCGATTTCTGCACAGGAATCTGACAGCTTTACGAAGTATTATGATCCATCCGTGAAGATGCGCAGAAAGAAAAGAAAGCATGCCTTTCAGATTAAGTGGGGACAGCAGGAGTATGAACCGCTTCAGGTATCAGAGGCGACCGGTTCCGCGAAAGAACTGTTGAAGATAGCGCGAGAAAAGGGCGTGTCATTGACAGTTCTGATTACAACGGCAATGATTATGGCTATTCATAAGACCATGACGAAAGCACAGGAAAAGAAGCCGGTAATCTTGATGATTCCGGTAAACTTAAGAAAAATATTCCCGTCAGAATCTATGCTGAATTTTTTTGGTTATATTGAGCCAGAATACAAATTTGGCAACGGGAAGGATGAATTTGACGACGTCCTTGAAGAAGTAAAGACATATTTTACAGAAAACCTGACACAGGAAGAAATTGCGCGCAGAATGAACGAGCTGATTGCATTTGAGAAGCATAAGATTCTCAGATGGGCGCCGCTGGATTTGAAAAATGCGTGCATCCGTGCAGGGGCAAAAATGGCAGAAAAAGAAGTGACTGCTGTATTCTCGAATATGAGCGTTGTGAAATTGCCAAAAGAGTATGAACCATACGTAGAACGTTTTGGAGTGTATACAAGTACGCCAAGAACAGAATTGTGTGTAGTATCTTATGCTGATACAGTGAACTTTGGATTTACATCACGATATGACAGTATGGAAATCCAGAGAAATTTTTATGAAATATTGGAAACACTTGGGGCGAAGACGCAGCCAGTGAATCCAGAGTATCCGAAGGATGCAAAGCCAAATTATGAAGGGCGAAAATTTATGAAAAGCTTTTCGTATGTTTGTATTGTGGCAGCGGTACTTTGCGCGATGGCGAATGCAATTCTGTCACCAGAGGGACATTGGAGTATTCTGGCAGGAGCCGGAATTTTGAGTATGTGGCTGGCACTGATGGTAGGCTATACAAAGCGTCACAATCTAATGAAAAATGCCATGTGGGAACTTCTGGTCGTCACCCTTGGAGCAATCCTATGGGACGTATGTATGGGATGGCGTGGCTGGTCGGTAAACTGGGTACTTCCGTGTGTATCAATCTTGATTCAGTTATCGATGGTCGTTATATCGAAGATTCAATCCCATTCGCCACGAGAATATATGATTTATTATGTGATGGCAAATATTTATGGGGTGTTACTCCCATTGGGATGTATGTTCGCGGGACTTTCAACATTCCATATACCAGCCATCCTTTGTGTAGGATTTAGTTTCTTGTTCTTTCTTGCGTTATTGTTGTTTAAAGGACGGGAGTTTCGAGAGGAAATTTACAAAAAATTTCATGTATAAGTATGAATTTTTCCTTACATTTTGTCGATTTTCGGTGATATAATATACTATAAGGGGAGACTGTAGCGTGTTGGGACGGGCCTGACAGACAGTGTCTCCGTAGGAGGTATATATGTTTAAAATTGGTGATTATGTGGCACATTACAAACAAGGAATCTGTGAAGTGACGAATATCGGAAGACTAGATATCAGTTGCTCAGATAAGAAGAAAGAATACTATACATTGAAACCTCTTTACGATCAGGCGGGGATACTTTATACTCCGGTTTCTAATGAGAAAAATCAGATTCGTGAAGTTGTCACATGTGAAGAAGCGAAGAAGTTGATTGAAGAAATGCCAACTATCGATACTATCTGGGTAGCAGATGAAAAGAGAAGAGAGGCATTTTACAAGGAAGCATTGATGAAAAATGAGTGCAGAGAGTGGATTGCGATTATCAAAACATCTTATTTGCGCAAGATGAAGCGACTTGCATCAGGAAAAAAATCAATCAATGTGGATGAAAAATATTTGAGTATTGCAGAACGCTTCTTATATGGAGAACTTGCGGTGGCACTTGATATGAAAAAAGAAGATGTGAGGAATTATATTGTGGAACATATTCAAGAATAGGCATTGACTTTTTTCTTGGGATTGGGTATTATTACTTTAGTAGTAAAAAGCGTTAAAGTGTGAAAATATAATGCGGGAAAGGAGATATCCAATGCCAATTACGGAAATATTAGAAAAGAATTGTCGTTTATATGGCGAAGAGACATGCCTTGTGGAAATCAATCCGGAACTTCCAGAAACAAGACGTGTAACATGGAAAGAATTTGAATTGATGGAGCCAGCACCTTCGGCTTATTATCGAAGAGAAATTACATGGAATGTCTTTAATGAAAAGGCAAACCGATTTGCAAACCTGCTCCTGGAACACGGAATCAAGAAAGGGGACAAGGTTGCAATTCTCTTAATGAACTGCTTAGAGTGGTTGCCAATTTATTTTGGAATCTTGAAAACTGGGGCGTTGGCAGTACCGTTAAACTTCCGCTATTCTGCAGATGAGATTAAATATTGTGTAGAACTTGCGGATGTAGACATTCTCGTATTTGGTCCAGAATTTATCGGACGAGTAGAAGAAGTTGCAGATGAGATCAGCAAAGGACGTTTACTCTACTATGTAGGAGAGGGATGTCCAGGATTTGCGGAAGATTACCGTGCCAATACAGTGAACTGTTCCAGTCAGTCTCCAAAAATTGATGTCAATGATGAAGATTATGCAGCGATTTATTTTTCATCAGGAACAACAGGATTTCCAAAAGCAATCCTTCACACCCATCAGGCATTGTTGCATTCTGCGAAGGTAGAACAGAATCATCATGGACAGACGAAAGATGATGTATTCCTGTGTATTCCTCCACTGTATCATACAGGTGCGAAGATGCACTGGTTTGGAAGTCTCCTGACAGGTGGGAAAGCAGTACTCCTGAAGGGAACAAATCCAGAATTTATCTTACGTGCAGTATCCGAGGAGAAATGTACGATTGTATGGCTGCTTGTTCCATGGGCGCAAGACCTTTTACTTGCAATTGACCGTGGAGAGATTCAGTTGGAAGATTACGAACTGTCACAGTGGCGTTTGATGCACATCGGTGCGCAGCCAGTTCCACAGAGTCTGATCAAGCATTGGAAGGAATACTTCCCACAGCATCAGTACGATACTAACTATGGTTTGAGCGAATCTATTGGACCTGGATGTGTACATCTGGGTGTAGATAATATAGAAAAAGTTGGAGCAATTGGAAAAGCCGGTTATGGATGGGAAACGAAGATCATCGATGAACAAGGCAACACCGTTGCAAGAGGTGAGACTGGTGAGTTAGCAGTGAAAGGACCTGGGGTCATGGTCTGCTACTACAAAGATCCAGAAGCTACTGCGAAAGTGCTTCGTGATGGATGGTTATACACCGGTGATATGGCTATGGAAGATGAAGATGGATTTATCTTCCTTGTAGACAGAAAGAAAGATGTAATCATCAGTGGTGGTGAGAACATTTATCCAGTGCAGATTGAAGATTTCTTAAGAACTAATGACAGCATTCTGGATGTAGCCGTTATTGGACTTCCAGATCCAAGACTTGGAGAAATCTCTGCAGCAATTATTGAATTAAAACCAGGAGAGACATGTACAGAAGAAGATATCAATCAATTTTGTAAGAAGCTTCCAAGGTACAAGAGACCAAGGAAAGTTATCTTTGCAGAAGTACCGCGAAATGCAACTGGCAAGATTGAGAAACCAAAGCTTCGAGAAATGTACGGAGCGCAGCAGTTGGTTGCAGCGCAGAACTTGGGATAAAATCTCATTGGTAACGGGGTTTTTGCAAAAAAACCCCGTTGCCTTTTTTAATTTTCAATTGCT
Source organism: uncultured Lachnospiraceae bacterium (assembly GCA_964591105.1). Taxonomy (GTDB): domain Bacteria; phylum Bacillota; class Clostridia; order Lachnospirales; family Lachnospiraceae; genus CAZPZR01. The sequence continues at coordinate 43,079 of CAZPZR010000001.1, forward strand.
TTTTCAGCGAAAGAAGTATCTACTAAATCAGCGTATGGTGCGCGTTCGCTGAGTTCACCGGATTCTTCCAAGATATCTTGGAGCAGTTCAAAGCTTTCCTGCTGGAAAATAAGATCCGCTTTCCAAGTGTTTTGTTCGTAGTAACGTGCAACAATTGTGGTGATAGTATCTAAATCCGTTTCTTTAAATTGTGGGGCAATCAGTGATGCAATTTCTTCTGGAGTGTGAGTTTGCACATAGTCCATGCCTTTTTGGAGCGCATTGGTGAAGCCCTGAATGATGTCTGGATGCTGCTTGATATAACTTTGTTTGGCAGAAAATGCAGTATAAGGAACATAGCCGCTTTCTTCGCCAAGAGAAGCAACAACATATCCCCTGCCTTCCTTTTCTAATGCCGTAGCATGTGGTTCAAATTCAACGGTGAAATCTCCATTTCCTTCGGAAAATGCAGCTGCAGTTGAACCAAAATCAATACTTTGATTAATGGTCATGTCTTTCTGTGGATCCAGATGATGCTCTTTCAAAATGTATTCAAATACCATCTGAGGCATACCACCTGTCGTTCCCAGCATGATGTAAATGTCTACGGGGGATCCGCGAGATTAAGGTGAAAATCTATACCATCAGGCAAGCTGTATTTGAAATGAATTTCTGGGGATCCGTATGCATCTACTTCAATCCGTTCAATTAAGATTTCGATATCTTTTCGGTCAAGCACACCGTTTTCAATAATCTTATCCATTACCTGTAAAGCATTATGAAGTTTTTCTTTTTTATTTTCATTCTTTGAATGGATTTCGTTTAATTCCTGAAGCTTTAATTCAAAATCATGAATCTGCGAAATGATATCCTGCTGCAGGGCATCGTAGATTTCATTTACAAGATTTTCGTTTCTGTGAGCATTGGACAAGTCTCTGACTTTCTGAGTAAAGAGAATTTTCAACTGTACTTTTCGTTCTCCCAACTGTTTTTGAATCTCTAAACGTTTTTCGTCTACTGTTTTTTCCTCAGAATCAAAATCCTTCATATCATAAGCCTCAATGATTTCACAAAGAGAATTTCGACAGAGTTTCAGGTAGGTTATCACATCTTTCATTAGATTATTTTCTTCGATAAGATGGGATTTTTCACAATAGCGTTTACCTTTGGTGTTGTATGTGGTACAGATATAATATTTTCGCTCTCTGGCAGTGGTCGTTCGTTTGATTGGGGTTAAACGCTTTCCGCAATCTTTGCAAAAAAGACAGTTTCCAAAAGGATTCTGCATGTTGGGCAACTGCCTGCGACTGCCACGATAATTATTTTTTACGCGCTTTTCCTTTATATCCTGTATCAAATCAAAAGTGGCTTTATCAATGATGGCAGGGTGATGATTTTCGAAAATATACTGTTCTTCTTTGGGAATACGTTTGTCTTTGCCGTGAACCGTAGAACGGGCACGTTTTCGTAATCGAAGGATGCCGATGTAAAAATCATTATTTAGTAGCTCTTTGACCATAGAATCTGACCAGACAGTGGCAACTGCACGTTTGCTGATTTTCCCTTCTACAAGTTCACGCTTGTGGCGAACCATAGAAGGAGTTGGCACTTTGTGTTTCGTCAAATAATTGGAAATCTTGCGATAGCCGAAGCCCTTTAGATAAAGGTCGTAAATCATGTGTATGACGGAAGCCTCTTCCGGTATGATTTCCATCGTTGTTTCGTCTTTGTCGTTCCTTTTATATCCAAATGGTGGTTGAGTCACCAGGATTCCATCTTTTTGTCTAGCTTCAATCGCACTTTTGATTTTGTGGCTGATATCTTTGACATATTTTTCGTTATACCAGGTTAAGATGCCAATTGTATCATCGTCATCAGATTCTGAATGATAGTTGGTATCAATGATAACCAGTTCTTTTTGGCGTTCTTTGAAATCTTCCAAAAGAAGGAGGACGCGAGCGTTATGACGTCCGATACGAGACAGGTCTTTGACAAACACGCGCTCAATATGATCCAAATCCTCCAGTAATCTGTTTAATCCGGGGCGATTGAAGCTATAGCCGGAGACACCATCATCTTCATACCAACTGTCAATTACGACGTTGTATTCAGCCGCAAATTGACGAATGATTCGTTTTTGATTTTCAATAGAGACATAATTACGTTTGTCATCATCTCTGGATAGACGTACATACCCAACATTCATAAAGACAATTCCTTGTAGTGATTTTTAATGATTGCCTTTAATCCGTCGTGAATATTTTCATCTTTCTTCCCATCCAGATAAGTGACAACTCGAAAGCCATGTTTTCTATATTGTTCTTTTGCTGTTTCGAATTCTTCCTGTGATGAAAAATTATTTCTCCAAAGATAATAGGTTGGTTTGCTCAAATGTGATTTCATCCTCCTCGTCTGATAAGCGGAAGCAGTCTTGCTTCCAGTTTATGCAATTTTGCTCTGGGTGTTGCAAGTTCCAGTTGCAGTTTTATCGACTGAACTGAGATTACGGTTTTATTAATGTCAAGGATCGAGAGTGTTTGCTCTTTTATTGGATAGTATATACAAAAAATCATAGCAAAAAGATGGCTAATTTTAACACAGGCTTTGGCTGTAAATAGTTTTCCGTTTGAAATCAAAAGAGCACGTACCATTCCATATGAAGCTTTATCTGGAACAGAATTATGGGATAAGTTAGAAAAATCTAGTCAGAACGCAGCATAGGCGAAATATCGTGATGCTTCAGAGGCTTCTCGTGATATGAGGGAAAAATATGGATTATAGGATTACGAAAACAAAATGTGTTAGTTTATCTGCCATACATTCATCAGAAAATACAGGATAGTCAAAACTAACATACAATTTGTTTGCGTGATTTAAATTGACACATAAGTCAGTGTTATTGGAGGGGGGGAGTGACATTACCAAATGTTATGCAATAATTAACTGAAAATATAGACAAGGAAATTCAGAAGTGTTAAAATCTTGTTAAATACAAAGATACAATTGAATTGTATAAGGACGTTAGAGTGTGAAGCAAAGGAGGATGAATATGAATAGGAAACGTGGGAAATCTATAGCAAGTTTATTACTTGTTTTCGCCTTAGTGGTGACATTGTGTCCGGTGGTGGCTCCAGTACCGGTAGAGGCGGCATCTGGGAATGATTTTGTTGTGAAAGCAATTTCCGATGCAGAAAATGGAGCCGCAATTGATTATGCTTGTACGGATCAGACATTGTATATTACTGACGCTGGTTTGGAAAGTATGGCAGAATATTCCGATGATTTTATGACGGGATATCTGGAAGGAGAGGAACCGCAGGTTCAGTGGTTTAGAGAAAAAGGCGGAAATGCAACAGAAATTGCGGGAGCAACTGGAAGAGTCTATAATAAAGTGTCATTAGCGGATGACTCTGGAGCAAAACTTTATGCAAAAGTAACTTACGGTGGAGACTCTATCAAGACAGCTAAAGTTCAAGTAGTTAGTGACTCAGAGAGGCTAGAGTTGACTTCTGGAAAGCCAGTAAGAGTACATTTCACTAGCAAAGGTTATAATTCTCAACAGAATCATTATTGGAAGATTAATATTCCTGTAAATTCAAAAGTTACTGTGAAATTGGATGCTGATTACACAGGAACTTTTGAACCTTATGTAACAGGTAGATTAGCTGGATCTAGTGGTTATGCTGCTTTTCGTGCTTCTGCGAACGAGAGCGACACTTGTTTTATAGAAAAGGGTGGAGACTATTATGTTGATTTCGATGGTAGATCAAATGCTGAAGGTACTTATACATTGACAATCACAGTCGCCCCGATTAACTGGGGAACAGTAACCATCTCAGGATTAGATAATTTAGTAGCAGGTACTTATGAAAATACAAAATTCAAAATCAAGTTAACTGGTGCAGATAGTGAAGTTAATCTTGATCGTTGGAGTTCAAATAATGATTATAGTACTAATAACTACGATAGTAATCTTTCAGGAAAGAGTGCAACCGGTTATCTCACCACAAGCAGTACAGATGCCGGACACTATAAGTTGGAAGTAAGGCTGGATAATGAACTAACTTCAGATTTGACGAAAACAGTTATCTTTGATCTGGTTGTCAAACCGAAGAAGATTACAAATTATGATTTGTCAGATCTGGAAGTAGGATATAACAGTGTGAAATTTACACTTCCATTTGGTGATGGTGCAGGAACTTATGGATCAAAGATTCAGATTCAGAGATACAAATCCGGCAAATGGACAACTGTAAAAACGGTGAAAGATGGAACCAAGAGTACAACATTGACAGGTTTGAGTTCCAATACATCATATAAATATCGTTTGGTAGGATATGTACCTGCAAGCAATGGAAAGAAGTCTATTTCTGGTGCACCTTCCAAGACTTTATCCGTCAAGACAGGATACAGCAGCAAGCCACAGGTAAAATCTATCAAGTGTTATGATGCAAAACAAAAATATGTTAAGAGAGTGTACCACCCAGGACATTGGACCACAACTGGTAAATGGCAGAACGGATATTATACTGGTGGTTACTATGTGACAAACTTCAAAGTCAAAGTAACATTGAAGAAAAAGATGACAGGACAGAAAGGTCTTATAATCTATAACGAACTGCTCGATTCAAAGAAAGTTTCAGGAACAGGTACGACCTTTACAACAACAATGTCTGTTGATGGAAAAAAGAAAGGCAAAACAATTTCTTTGAAAATAAAAGGATACCGTAATGGTTCTTATCTTGGATACTCAAAATACACAACCAAGAAAGTAAAAATTAAATAAGAAACCTTAAGTAAATGAAAACATCCTCTCATGGAGAAATATCTTCTTCTGAGAGGATGTTTTTTTGTGTTGAATAATTCCGAAAAATATTGCATTGTTAATTTTCACAATTTCTATGTTTGCATAGTGGAAAAATTATTTTACTGGGGATATGCACATTGAACATAGTATTGTGGGAATTTTATTATCAAGAGTAGCAAAGAAGACAGTGAGAATGAAAAAGAAGGAAAACGAAAGAGTATGAGGGAGGAACTATGAAAAAAATGAGTTTTTTGTGTGCATTAAGTATTTCAACAGCGATTCTGTGTGGAATCTGGTCTTACCTGGCTTACCCAACGTTCATAAAGACAATTCCTTGTAGTGATTTTTAATGATTGCCTTTAATCCGTCGTGAATATTTTCATCTTTCTTCCCATCCAGATAAGTGACAACTCGAAAGCCATGTTTTCTATATTGTTCTTTTGCTGTTTCGAATTCTTCCTGTGATGAAAAATTATTTCTCCAAAGATAATAGGTTGGTTTGCTCAAATGTGATTTCATCCTCCTCGCTTGATAAGCGGAAGCAGTCTTGCTTCCAGTTTATGCAATTTTGCGCTGGGTGTTGCAAACGATAGGAGATTTCAATAATAAATTTCAGATTCCTTCCTTGCAGACCAGCACACACACTTGAGAAATTTTTTTATCATGATTAGTTTTATCGGTCCCACTCATATGCGAGCTTTGGACCTCCATCAAAAGTAATCAGCCCGCAATATTCAAACCCTTCTCGGACAAGAATATGCTGCATTACTTTGTTTTCGTCTTGCGTGTCAACACGAATTGCTTCAATCGCATTCTCAATACAGAAATTCTTTATCAATGTAATTGCCTTCTTGGACAATCCCTTCCCTCTAGCATTCTGAGAAAAGGCCATTCTATGTACGACGGCATAGGGACGATTTGTTTTCCACTCGCCGTCAATAACACGATAAGCTGGTTCATCTCCAATGATAATGCAGCAGTATCCGTAAATTTTATTTTCTTCTTCAAATACATAACCAATACTCGCTTTAATATCGTCTTCAATCGTAGCAAGTGTTGGGTACCCCGGGTGCCATTGTACAAATCCCATAGAGTTGTGATATGCTCTCGCGTCTTCGATACATTGATAAGATATTTTTGCTTCATTCATTTGTGCTTTTCTTAATAACATGGTTTTTCTCCTATAAAAAATTTTCGCGATAAACAAAAGATATTGACCTTAGTTTATTTATTCGATATAGTGAAAAAAATTCGATATATCGTATTTCTCTTATATTATACTAATAGTCCGATATATTATCAATGAGGAGAGCACATGGATATTCAAAAAAATGTAGGGAAAAACATTAAAACAATTAGAGAGCAAAAGAAAATCACGTTAGACTCAGCGTCAAAACTAACCGGAGTCTCTCGAAGTATGCTTGCGCAAATTGAAAAAGGAGAAGTAAATCCTACCATTTCCATTCTCTGGAAAATTGCAAACGGATATAAGGTGTCGTTTACTTCACTTGTTAAATACGATACGCCTTCTCTTTTGATAAAATCAGAAGAAGTACGCCCATTTATTGAAAGTGATGAAAAATATATTAATTATCCCGCTTTTCCATTTCAAGAAGATAAACAGTTTGAAACATATCGCATTGAAATAAAAGAAGGTGGATATTTGCAGGCTCAACCTCATTTAGACGGAGCCGAAGAATATATTACTGTTTTTGATGGAGAAGTTGAGATAATAGCTGATTCGGAAACATTTCGGATAAAAAAAGGCGATTCATTATGTTTTAAGGCGGATGTAGCCCATTCATATAAAAACACAGGAGAAACAACAGCATATTTAAGCATGATTATTTATTATTCAAATAAATAGGATGGAAAGTATGATTCAAGTTCGAGCAGATTTTTTGTATTGAATAATTTCGAAAAATAGTGTATTGTTAATTTTTACAATTTCTATGTTTGCATAGTGGAAAAATTATTTTACTGGGGATATGCACATTGAACATAGTATTGTGGGAATTTTATTATCAAGAGTAGCAAAGAAGACAGTGAGAATGAAAAAGAAGGAAAACGAAAGAGTATGAGGGAGGAACTATGAAAAAAATGAGTTTTTTGTGCGCATTAAGTATTTCAACAGCGATTCTGTGTGGAATCTGGTCTTACCTGGCTGGGATGGTTGGATTAATCGGTTGGGCTGGATTTGCCGGATGTACAACATATTTTGCATGCGGAAAGCATGGGGCAGAAGGTGTTAAGAAGACGATTATTCCAAATCTGACAGGAGTAATTTGTGGAATGGTGATTATTACATTAAGCAATATTGTCCCAGAATTAGGAGATCTTGGAATATGGTGTGCGATTATTACGTTTGTAATGTGCATCATAGCAAAATGCGAGTGGTTTGATTTTTGTCCAGGAACATTCATGGGATGCTTTACAACATTTGCAGCTGGCGGTGATTGGAAATTGTTATCGGTGTCACTGGTCATCGGTGCATTTTTAGGTCTTGGATGTGACTACGGCGGGGAATGGTTACATAAGATTGTGACAGGAAAAAAATCATAAAAAATATAACAAAAATGGAGATAAAGGTTGAATGACCATCCCCTAATGGTGTACTGTAAAAAAGAAGTTGATTTTAAAGTAGCTATACTAAGGGGGAAAACATGAGAAACAAAAGATTAAAAATGATGGCTTGGATTTTGGCTGTTGCTATGTTTATGACAGCGATTCCAGGTGGAGTTGTCTATGCGGAAGAATCTACGGCGACATCTGAGGTGAGTACGGAGGCGCAGGAAGAGATTCTGGAAGTGCAGGAGGAAATTCCGGCAGCATTGAATTATTTGTATATCAATGAAGCAGAGCAGGAAGCAGGAGCGGAACAGAATATCGTTGTTTCCTGGGGCGATGGAACGGAAGAAATCCGTGACATTAAGCTGGAATTGGAGAATGCTAAGGGAGAAAAACAGTCAATTAGTTCCATTTATGACGTAGACGGAGTTTTTCTTTTTAGTGATTTCTTTGAAAAAGGAGTATATCATGTTACTAATCTTACGATTGTAACTAAGACAGCGGAAAAAACATTTTCTATGGATGAAGTAGGTGTTAATGCTTACTTTTCAGTTGGAAAAGAGTGTTCAGATGAAAAGAAGAGTGAACATTTAGAAATGGAGAGTATAGCAACCGATGAAATCGAGACGCAAGTGGTAACAATTGATGATGAGGGTGTTGCGACAGCGCAGGACAGTATTGCAGACGCATTGGAAGAAATTAGTTCCGGTGAAGTATCTTCTCGCAGTACATCACGAGCAGTGTCAAAGGAAAAGGTAGTGGCACTGGATCCGGGACATGACAGTAAACATGTAGGTGCTAGAGGAAATGATGTAAAGGAAGAGGTTGCGACTTTAAAAATTGCGAAATATTGCAAGGCAGAACTGGAAACTTATGATGGTGTTACGGTGCTTATGACGCGCGACAATGCAGCATGTCCATTTCCAACATCGACAAGTAATTTAGATGATATTCGTAAACGAGTGCAATGGGCGGTAGAAAAAGGAGCAAATATATTTGTAAGTATACATTTGAATTCAGCAACTGCAACTTCAGCGAAAGGGGCAGAAGTATATTACGCAGCATCTAACAAAAATGGAAAAGATTTGGCGCAGAAGATTCAGAATGAGTTGGTGAAAATTGGCTTATATGACAGAGGAATCAAAAGTGGTGATGTGTACACAGTGATCGATGCTTCAAAGAAAAATGGAATTCCTGGTATCATTGTGGAACATGCATTTTTATCGAATAAGTCAGATGCAGACAAATATTTGAAAAAAGAGTCAGGCTTGAAAAAACTGGGAGTTGCAGATGCAACTGGAATTGCGACATATCTCAAACTTAAAAAGAAAAGTGCTGTGCCAATTACGGAACTGGATACGCCAGTTTTAAAATCTATCGTTCAAGACGAAGGTGCGGTTACTGTGAACTGGGGAAAAGTAACAAATGCAAGCGGTTATTATATTTATCGTAAACAGGGAGAAGAGCCTTGGGCGCAGATTGCGAAAGTTACTTCAGGAAAAACGACTTCTTACACAGATAAAACAGTTCCAGAAGGTGAGATTTACAGTTACACAGTGAAGGCATATCATGAATCTGTGTACAGCAATTATGATGAAAATGGATTGTCGATTTTTGCATTGGATCAGCCAGTAGTTACTTCGGCAGTATATGATGGAACTTCAATTACTGTACAATGGAAATCTGTTGAAAATGCGAAAAAGTACTACATCTATCGAAAAACAAACGATGGAAAATGGTCTTGCATTGGAAATGTGGATCAGGAAACATTTTTATATAAAGATAGTACAATGGCTGCAGGAAATCGATATTCGTATACTGTTCGAGCATTTAGCGAATCTAATTACAGCAGCTGTTGTGAAGGGAAAGAAGTAATCAGCTTCACAAAACCAAAACTTGTTTCAGCAAAATACGAGGCAGGTCAGGTGACTGTGAAATGGAAGAAAGTGACTGGTGCAGAAGGGTATCGTGTATATCGTAAGGAAGAAGGCGGAAGCTGGAAACGAATTGGCAAAGTAGCATCTGGTTCAAAAGTTACATATGCAGATAATAAAATTGAAGCTAGAAAAAAATATGTGTATATGGTACGTGCATATAAAGGCGATTGTGTGAGTGGATACGAAAAAGAAGGAGTTTCAGTTACAACACCAAAAAAACTTTATATCACATATAAGACAAAAACCAATTTGAATTATCGTACGGGTCCGGGAAAATCTTATAAAATTGCAGGTATGCTAAAAAAGAATAAAAAGGTTCAGGTAGTATCAGGATATTCCAAGAAAGCAAATGGAATGACTTGGTACAAAATCAAGATAAATTCAAAGTTCTACTATGTATCTTCAAAATATTTAAAAAAAGTGTAACAGAAACGTAGGAACAAAAGGGAGAATACCAGTAAAAAATATTAGTAATAGACAAATTTGTAAAAAAACAGAAGAATAGATGCTAAGAAAGTCGGGAATTCAACTCCCGACTTTCTTGATATTGTTACATAATTTTATTTAAAATACATCTTGATACAAAAAGGCATACAGCAAAGGTTGCGAGAATGACCAATATAGTTTTCATTACAATTACATTCAGTGCACCAGTAATTAGGAGTGCAATGTAGAGGATAAGAAACATTGCATACCCTGCGTATGACCAACATTTAAGGCCAATCATGCGATTTCTTTCATCAAATTCGTAAATTTCACGATTCTTTAAAGCTTCTTCATTTTTAAGCAATCGAATATTCCGAATGATTGTGATAATGCTTGCGGCAATGAGCGAACATCCAGTTCCTACATAAAATCCAGAAGAATATGCAGTATTGCCGGAAGCAAGTGGTATAAATGTTCCAACATAAAGTGAAGCACTTCCTAAAATGACAAGCACTACACAATAAATAATACGAAATTTGATTTTCTGTTTAATACTTTTTCTTGAATTATTTGGTAACATGTGATTCCTCCTCGTCGAATAAAAATATTTCTTCAATGGACTTCCCAAAATAAACAGCAATCGTGTGTGCAAGCATAAGTGATGCGTTGTATTTTCCGTTTTCCAATGAAATGATTGTTTGTCTTGTGACATTAACTGCATTTGCAAGTTCTTCCTGAGAAATGCGGTGTTCTTTTCGTAATTCTTTAATTAGATTCTTCACGACTCACCTCCAAAATGTAAAATTAACTTTACAATAAAAGTATAGTTTACTTTACAATAAATGTCAAGTTTATTTTACATTTATTGCGAATGAATTGAAAGTCTATTATACTGAATACATGAGAGATACCACGGGATATGTGTTTTGCGTGGGGGGAAGGAAGCAAGTGGGTTCCTGAGATGTAAGAAATTCCTCATAGAAATCCGCACCAATCCAAAAGAAAAAGAGTCCCATAGAACCCCACAAATCAAAAAATAAATTCAAAAAGATACTTATTGAGAGTGTTTATTTTCAGATGTCAGATAATGATATTGCAAAATTGCATAATATGACTAAGGACAATGTGAGAAAAATTCGTTCTCGCGCAAAGCAAAAGCTGATTGAGAAAATGAAGGAGGAAACATAGATGAGTGAGTGGAATGAAAATAAATTGGATCAAGAGCTAGAAGCGATTATGAACGATATCCCAGAATCCGACGATTTGGAAAAACGGGTGAATAAGTGTATTGACCGCAGAATCAAGAAGACAGTGGTTCGAACTGTAGGATCCATTTTGGTGATTGTGATAATTGCAATATTTATCATCAATCCAGTTATGAATATGGCATTTTTTAATCCTTATAAGATGAATGATGGTGAGGAGCAGAAAATGCTTGGTGTCATGAGAGACTATGTAGAAACAGTTCTTCCATATCGAGAAGTTTCAAGCTTGGAAGTAGAGAAACGAGGATTTGGAAGATATGAAATCTCTATGCAGTGGTTAGATTTGTCTCAATCTCAGGTGCAAATTGGTGAACCGAATGTATGGGTAGAGATGAACTGGGGAACATACGAATCTGTGAAGGATGCAGATTCCGCTATGACAATTAACGTCGGCAGATTCAACTGTACTTACGAGGATCAAAAGAAAATGATCAACCAAATCGAGGAACTTCCAAAGTCAGCGAGGCTATATTTGTCTATCGGTGATGCTCAGCCGAAATCAATTGAGCAATTAAGAAGTTTTCCAGTGACATTGCTCTGGATGCAAGTCTATCAGCCGAAAGTAGAATTCCAGGGAGGATTATCCTACCAACCAATTTCCCTGTATAGTAACGATGATGATAGAGAGGAAATGTCAGGACAAGAGCTCTTGGAAGTATATTTTGAAAACTTGAAAAACATGATAGATCATCCAGAAGTATGGAAAGGAATTGGAGTTTTTAACAGTGGAGACGGCAAGATTTATACAGAACCGGAAACAGTTTTAAAGGAAACTTATGAAGATGCAATGAAATTAACGGAGCTGAAAAGCAAGAACTATTGTGTTGTTGGTAATCGAGATGAGATTCTTGAGTTTTTACGTGAAAATACTTGTGATTCCATCAGCGTAGAGAATGTTACACTCTGGTAAGAAAATTTACATTGTTCGGTGGATGTCACCTTTTCGACCACCAAGGATATTTTTGCCTTTCAAATCTTCCCATTTGAAATCCGGCATTTTCTCGCGTGCGACAAGGAAATTTCCAGCACGTTGCGTCAGTTGTGCAAAATTAATGACAAAATCATTGGCGCCTTCGTTGTAAGTGTAGATGGAAGACTCAGAGCCCATAAAACCGATGTTGGCACTGTCGGAAAGAACAGCAGTCATTGTTTTGTCTGCACCGAAGCCGGTGACAAGAGTAAGGGCAATCCCTTCCTCTTCGAAATACCCATTTTCAATGGCGACGTACATTGGGGCATAGAAGATAGAATGTGCCACTTCATTTAATGTGACCGCAGTAAGAGCATCTTCGGATGTGTGAGAAACAGTGGCAGTTTCCTGCTTTGCGCTGCATCCACTCAGGATGGACAGGATCAGAAGCAGTACAAGAAATACAGAACAGATACGTTTTTTCATAAACGTCCTCCTTAAAATGTCTTAGCGATATAGTATATTCTGCAGAAAAGAAAAGGTGCTGGTGCAAGCGTTTACTTTACTTTTTTTGTATGTTACAATTCACTGGAATGAATCTATAGGAAAGAGAATAACGGAGGACAAAATGAAGGACAATTATTCAAGAAATGAAGCATCCATTGATAACATTTACACTTTGGATGGAAAAGTACCATTGGGAAAATCAGTCCCATTTGGACTACAGCATGTACTTGCAATGTTCGTAGCAAATATTGCACCAATTATGATCGTGACAGGTGCAAGCGGACTGAGTGCGCAAGAGACAGCAGCTTTGATTCAGACAGCCATGCTTATGGCAGGAATCGGTACATTTGTACAGCTTTTCACAGTATGGAAATTGGGCGCGCGCTTGCCAATCGTAATGGGAATCAGTTTTACATTTGTTTCTATTTTCTGTTATGTCGGACCACAGTGGGGATATGAGGCTGTGATCGGTGCGGTTATCGTAGGCGGAATTGTCGAGGGACTTCTTGGGTTCTGTGCAAAATATTGGCGTAAGATTATTTCACCAATTGTTGCAGCATGTGTAGTTACAGCAATTGGATTCAGCTTGTTGAGTGTTGGAGCGAATTCCTTTGCTGGAGGAAGCGGAGCGGAAGATTTTGGTAGTGTAGAAAACTGGATGTTGGGTACCATTACATTAATTTGCTGTATTGCATTCAATATTCTGGCAAAAGGACATTTGAAGCAGTTGAGCGTTCTTTTTGGATTAGCAGTAGGATATGTGGTTGCAATCTGTATGGGTGTTGTTGATTTCTCAGCATTAGAAGGTGTTGGAATTGTATCTATTCCAAAATTTATGCCTTACAAACCAGTTTTTAATCTTAGTGCGATCATTTCCGTAACGATGATTTTCCTCGTGTCTGCGACGGAGACAATTGGAGATACTTCTGCGATGACTAACACGGTACTTGGCAGAGATGCGACGGACAAAGAGATCTCTGGAAGTTTGGCGTGTGATGGACTGATCAGTTCTTTATCCGCATGTTTTGGATGTATGCCAATTACATCATTCAGTCAGAACGTAGGACTGCTTGCAATGACAAAAGTTATTAACCGTTATACAATCGCGACAGGGGCAGGAATCTTGATTCTTGCAGGAATTTTTCCAGTAGTTGGTGCGGTATTGGCGACACTTCCAGAATCAGTGCTCGGTGGATGTACGATTATGATGTTCGGAAATATCGTAATCTCTGGGCTTCAGATGATTGGATCTTGCGGATATACACAGAGAAATATTACAATTGCTGCGTTATCATTAAGCGTAGGTCTTGGATTTACACAGGTACCAGAGATGTTCCGTATTTTCCCAGACATTATTCGCACAATTTTTGCAGAAAACTGTGTAGCAGTTGTATTTTTAACGGCAATTATATTGAATTTGATCATGCCAAAAGAAAAAGAAGCATAAGAGAGGTTAGCATATGCGATTTTTCCATTTATCCGATCTTCATATTGGAAAGCAATTACATCATTACAATTTGAAAGAGGATCAGAAAGCGATATTACAGCAGGTTGTGAATTATGCCCGCGACCTGCATCCAGATGCAATTATTATTGCAGGAGACATTTATGACAAATCCGTCCCATCGGCAGAGGCGGTTACAATTTTTGATGAATTTCTGACAGATTTAGCGGAAATCCAACCAGTGATTCCTGTGCTGATCATTAGTGGAAATCATGATTCTGCGGAGCGCATGAACTATGCGGCGGAATTTTTGGAGAAGCACAAAATTTATGTGGTTGGAAATGCACCGGGGACGAAGGATGAGTGGATAAAAAAGGTAGAGTTGGAAGATGAATGGGGAAAAGTACATGTGTATCTGCTCCCATTTTTGAAACCATCCTATGTGAAACCAATTTTTGATGAGACACCAGAATCTTATACCGATGCAGTGAAACGCTTATTGGAGCGAGAAGAAATTGATGAGTCGGCACGCAATATTCTGGTGTCTCATCAATTTTATACAGGAAATTCCACTCCAGAAACTTGTGATTCGGAGACAATTTCTGTGGGCGGAATTGATAATGTAGATGTGAGTGTTGTGGAGCAATTCGACTACGTGGCACTGGGACATTTGCATGGAAAACAGAGCGTGAAATCGCCCCATATTCGCTATCCTGGGACCCTGTTAAAATACTCAGTTAGTGAGACAAATCACGTGAAGACTTTGACACAAGTCACACTTGGGAAAAAGGGAGAACAACCGGAAATTAGTGAACTTACCTTATCTCCACTTCATGATGTGAAGAAGAAATGTGGAAAATTAGAAGAATTACTGGATCAGAAGGAAGTGTGTGAGGATTACGTGAGCATTACACTTACCGATGAAGTAGACCCATATCGCCCAAAGGAACAGTTGGAACGAAAGTATTCCAGAATATTGGAAATTCGAGTGGATAATACGAGAACCAGAAAGAAGCTTGCAGAATTTGAAGAAGAGATTCAGATTAAAGAGCCATTTCAGGCGTTTGAAGATTTCTATAAAGAGATGCAAGGCGAGGCGATGAGCGAGGAACAAGTGGATTATATGAAACAGATTTTTGCGCAGGCAAGGGAGGAGTAAGGAATGCGTCCAATTAAATTAAGGATGTCAGCGTTTGGTTCGTACGCAGGAAAAACAGAGATAGATTTTTCATCCATGAATCGTGGACTTTTCCTTATTACCGGGGATACTGGAGCAGGAAAAACAACAATTTTCGATGCAATGATGTATGCGCTGTATGGACAGACAAGCGGAGGAAAGCGTGATGGAAATATGATGCGCAGCCAGTATGCGTCAGAAGATGTTGAGACGTATGTGGAACTTGCATTTTCTTACCGGGAGAAATGCTATCGCGTGCGCAGAAATCCAGAATATCAAAGGCTTGGAAAACGAAAGTATGCAGATGGTTCCCCACGCTATGTGAAAGAAAGTCCAAAAGTGGAATTGGAACTTCCAGATGGAACGATTTTTCAAGGGAAGAAGAAAGAAACGGATCAGAAACTTGTGGAAATTCTAGGGATGGATGCAGAGCAATTTACTCAAATTGCAATGATCGCTCAAGGGGATTTCCTGAAGCTTTTGCATGCGGAATCGAAGGAACGAAAGAAAATATTTTCTAAGATTTTTCACACGAATTATTATTATCAGGTGCAGGAAATCTTGAAGAAACAGGCAGCAGAACTAGCGGTAAATCTGCAGGATAATCTGAAAGATTTGAAACGCGAGATGGAGCGAGTGGATTACGATGGTCCGCTTCCAGTGTGGGAAGAGTGGAAAGAACTTCTTCAGGCGGAGATTCCACAGCAGGAAGCATCGATGCAGTGTGTGAATCAAATTGTGGAAGAGACAAAACTTCGTTTGCGTCAGATGGGGCAGCAGGAAGAAGAACAGCAGAAAAAGCTGTCTGAACAGAAGCAGGAAATTCAAGAAATTTTGCGAGTGAATCAGCAGTTTGAACAGTTGGAACAGATCAAATGCGAAATCGAGAAACTGAAAGAACAGGAGCCAGAATATAGAAGAAAAGAACAGCAGATTCGAGAGTGGAAAGTGGTGGAACAGTTGACACCATATTTTCACAATTATAAACAGGCGCAGTTGGAGCAGGCTCGTTCAAAAGAACGAGAAGAACAGTTGACGGTTCAGCTTCAAACATTGGAAGTGCAGACAAAGAAAGTGCAGCGCACATGTGAAGCAGCAGAAGTGTATCTGAAACAACATGAGAATGTATGGATGCAGGAAATTATAAAGATAGCGGAAATGCTGCCACGTTATACACAGTTGGAACGACTGAGGACACAGAAAATCCAACAGGAAACGGAACTGGAAGCAGGAAGAGTGAGTCTGGAAAAAATACAGAGTCAGTTGAAGGAATTGGAAAAGAAGCAAAAGATGCTTGAGAAAGTCTGTGCGGATAAGCAAGAAAGCGAAGGTGAATGTGTAAAAGCGGAAGTCAGGTATGCGCAGGCACAGGAGCGAAAGCAACAACTGACAGAAATGGAAGAGACGCTGCAAAGTGCGAAAACGCAAGAACTACAGTATCGCAAGAGACAAAAAGAGTTGGAACAGGCAACGAAAGCATATCGGGATGCTGCCTGGAAGTATGAGGAAACATACGAAGCATTTCTTGATGCACAAGCTGGAATTTTAGCAAAAGATCTGAAAGCTGGAATGCCTTGCCCAGTGTGCGGTTCTACCTCACATCCAAAGAAAATGCAGTTGCAGGAAGATGCTCCTGGGGAAGCTGAAGTGAGACGGAAAAAGAGTGTCCGTGACGAACAGGAAAAGCTGCGAGAAGAAAAAGCAGACGAATTCCGCAGGTGTGGGAACCGTTATGAGTCAGTAAAATCTGTTTTGCTACGTCAATTTCTGGAAGCGGCAGGACATGAAGAAACTGCGTTGGAAAAAATAGAAGAACAGTTAGTCAAATTAAAAGATGTAACAAAGCAAGAAGAACAAGAAGCTGCAGCATTGGTGCAACATTTGAAAGCAGAGGTCAAGCTTTATCAAGAATCACTGGAACAGCAAAAGGAATTCAAAGATATGCATCAGCAATTAACCGTAAGCTTGGAGCAAGAGAAAGAAAACTGCCACAAGCAAGAGCTGGCACTGGAAGCAGTGAAGACAGAGTACCAACAAAGTCTGGAACAGGTAGAATATGACTCAGAACAAACTGCGCTTGCGGAGAAACAGGCGAGAGAACTACAGTTGACACAGGCAAAAGATAGTGTAGAAACTGCGAGAAAGACAATGCAGCAGCATATAGAACAGAAGCAGATGCTGACAGGAAAACTGGAAGCAGAGCGTGTGAATGGAGAGAATCTGGAGCAGAAAGAAAAGGAAGCAAGAGCAGAATTTCTTACACAGTTGCATGTACGAGAACTGACAGAAGAACAATTCCATGAGAAAAAGGAAGATCAGTGGAAGCTGGAAACTTATGAAGAAGCATTGGAACTTTATCAAAAGCAGTGCCAGGAATGGAAATGGAAGTATAAAGCAATCCAAGAACAATGTGAGGGAAAAGAACGGGTAGACGTTACCTCATTTGAAGAAGCTTATGCAGCATTAGAAAAGATTGTGAAAGAACATAAGGAAACACAGATGCAATTGTATAGCATGCATCAGAAAAATGAACTTGCCAAAGCACAGATGGAACAGATCTTTCAGCAAAATGCAAAAGTTCAGAAAAAGTACGAGATGATTTCCAACTTGAGCCGAACAGCAAATGGAACGCTGACAGGAAGTGTAAAACTAGACTTTGAAACTTACGTGCAGCGATATTATTTCAAACAGATTATTCAGGCGGCCAATAAACGTTTGGTTCAAATGACATCCAACGAATTTATTTTACAGTGCCGAGATGTGAAGCATTTGGGAAATCAAGGACAGGCAGGTTTGGACTTGGATGTATATCATCTGGTAAGCGATACGGTGAGAGATGTGAAGACATTGTCTGGTGGGGAATCCTTTATGGCATCCTTGTCTATGGCGCTTGGATTAGCAGATATTGTACAATCATCTGTAGGTGGCATTAAGCTGGAAACAATGTTTGTAGACGAAGGATTTGGAAGCTTGGATGACGCATCCAGAGAACAGGCAATCCGCGTACTTGTGGAGCTTGCTGGAAATGACAGACTGGTGGGAATCATTTCCCATGTAAATGAATTAAAAGAACAGATTGACACCAAATTGATTGTTACAAAGACTGAAACAGGAAGTATGGTGAAATTAGTAGGAGACGCAGCAAATTGATACTGCGTCTCCCTTTTTAAGATTAACATCTTTCATTCTTTGGTTCAAATGTTGCCTGAATAGACATCTTTTTAAACTGCTTCATGTCTACGGAACCTACCATAACAGAAGTATGAGCCTGACAACCTTTCAATTTTGGAAGCTGCTCTAATGCAAGCTGGGCAACAGGATCTGTTGCAGCACTGACAGAAAGGGCAATCAGAACTTCGTCAGTGTGAAGACGAGGGTTCTTACTTCCAAGATACTGTGTCTTTAATTTCTGAATTGGTTCAATAGCTGCTGGAGAAATCACATGACGTTCATGTTCAATTCCGGCAAGTTCTTTTAATGCGTTCAAAAGAAGAGAAGCAGAAGCTCCAAGAAGCTTGGATGTCTTTCCTTTGATCATGCGGCCATCGTGTAATAAAAGTGCAGCAGCTGGGCCATCTGTTTCCTGTTCGTATTCTAATGCTGCATCAACAACGGAACGATCATGAACGGTAATATCTGCCTGATTCATCAGCATCTCTAACTTATAAACTTCTTCGTCTCGGCAGGAACCTTCCATGTGACGGCGAAGAGCATCATAGTATCTGCGAATGATTTCCTGATTGGAAGCTTCTCTACACACTTCATCATCGCAAATACAATTTCCAGCCATGTTTACCCCCATATCTGTTGGTGATTTGTATGGGCACTCACCCTGAATCTTCTGAAACATTGCTTTTAATACAGGGAAAATCTCAACGTCACGGTTGTAGTTGACAGTTGTTTCACCGTAAGCTTCCAGATGGAATGGGTCAATCATGTTGACATCGTTCAGGTCAGCAGTAGCAGCTTCATATGCAAGGTTCACTGGATGTTTCAATGGAATGTTCCAGATTGGGAATGTCTCAAACTTCGCATATCCGGCACAAATGCCACGCTTGTGCTCATGATATAACTGGGAGAGGCATACAGCCATCTTCCCGCTTCCAGGACCAGGTGCTGTGATGACAACCAATGGTCTGCTTGTTTCGATATATTCGTTCTTGCCATAACCTTCCTCACTTACAATATGAGGAATGTTTGATGGGTATCCAGAGATTGGATAGTGCTGATAAACTTTCACGCCAAGATTTTCAAGCTTCTGTTTGAAAAGAATTGCACTTTCCTGGCCATTGAACTTTGTAATGCAGACGCTGCCAACGTAGAGTCCATGTTCTTTGAATACAGACATCAGTCGGAGTACGTCCAAATCATAAGTAATACCAAGGTCACCGCGAATCTTATTCTTTTCAATATCATCGGCACTGATTACAATAACAACTTCGGCCTGATCTGACAGCTGCATCAGCATTCTCATCTTACTGTCTGGCTGAAAACCAGGAAGAACACGTGATGCATGATAGTCATCAAATAACTTTCCGCCAAATTCTAGATAAAGCTTATTATCGAACTGGCTGATACGCTCTTTGATATGTGAAGATTGCATCTGCAAGTACTTTTCGTTGTCAAATCCTATTTTCATGTTCGTTCCCCTTTTCTATAAAAAATATATTTTTAGTTTCAGTATGGAATAATCCAATCCTTAGTATACTACAAGATATAGGAAGTTTACAATCTTTTCATAATCTTTTTATTGATTTCTAAGGTTGCTGTTCGTATAATGTAAGAATAGTAGTGATACGCAAAAACGTTGATTTTTCGCGTCTCAATGCTGATACAGGAGGAGAAAAATGGAAAACCAGAATAAGAATAATCAGGGTCCTGGGAAGAATAATCAAAATAAACGACCAGGATTTTCTTTTGTAATTTTGATTACGCTGCTCACAACAATCTTAGTATTTGCATTATCTGAATTTGGTGGTGTAAGCACGAAGGAAGAGATTAGCTATAATGAGTTCCTCAAGATGGTGGACAGCAACAAAGTCGAGGAAGTCGAGATTCAGAATGACAAGCTTGTGATCACGGAAAAGAAAGCGAAGAATGAACTGACAGCGAAGCAGTATGAGACAGGACTTGTAGATGATGAAGGACTTTCTGATCGCTTGTATAAGGCGGGCGTGAAGTATGGACACAAGATTCCAGATACAACAGGAGCAATTGTGTTGAATTTACTTAGTACATTCCTTCCAATTGTATTGATGGTTGGATTACTAGTATGGATGACAAGTAAGATGTCCAAAGGCGGCGGCATCATGGGTGTTGGTAAAAGTAATGCCAAGATGTACGTTGAGAAGCAGACAGGAATTACTTTCAAGGATGTAGCTGGACAGGATGAAGCGAAGGAGTCATTACAGGAAGTGGTAGATTTCCTTCACAATCCTGGGAAATATACGAGTGTTGGTGCAAAACTTCCAAAGGGAGCTCTTTTAGTAGGACCTCCGGGAACAGGTAAGACCTTGCTTGCAAAGGCGGTTGCAGGAGAAGCGAATGTTCCATTCTTTTCACTTTCCGGTTCTGCATTCGTAGAGATGTATGTAGGTGTTGGAGCTTCTCGTGTGCGAGATCTTTTTAAGACAGCACAGCAGATGGCACCATGTATCATTTTCATCGATGAGATTGATGCAATTGGAAAGAGCCGTGAAAGTCAGTTGGGCGGCAATGATGAGAGAGAACAGACATTGAACCAGTTGTTGGCAGAGATGGATGGATTTGAAAGCAATAAGGGGCTTGTACTCCTTGCTGCAACGAATAGACCTGAGATTCTGGATCCGGCATTGTTAAGACCAGGACGTTTCGACCGTCGAGTAATTGTAGAGAAACCAGATTTGAAAGGTCGTGTAGATGTTCTGAAAGTACATTCAAAAGATGTACGTATGGATGAAACTGTGAATCTGGAAGAGATTGCACTTGCAACTTCTGGAGCAGTTGGTGCTGACCTTGCGAATATGATCAATGAAGCTGCGATTACAGCTGTTAAGCATGGAAGAAATGCAGTTTCACAGGAAGATTTGTTTGAAGCAGTGGAAGTAGTTCTTGTCGGAAAAGAAAAGAAAGACCGCATCATGAGTATGGAAGAGCGAAAAATCGTTTCTTACCACGAAGTTGGGCATGCACTTGTCAGTGCGCTTCAGAAGGATGCGGAACCAGTTCAGAAGATTACAATCGTGCCAAGAACGATGGGAGCTTTGGGATATGTTATGCAGACACCAGAGAAAGAAAAGTTCTTGAATACGAAGAAAGAATTAGAAGCAATGTTGGTGGGTATGCTCGCCGGAAGAGCAGCAGAGGAAGTTGTGTTCAACACTGTTACAACAGGTGCTTCGAATGATATCGAGAAAGCAACGAGCATTGCGAGAGCAATGATTACACAGTACGGTATGAGTGAAAAGTTCGGATTGATTGGTTTGGAGTCTGTGCAGAACAGATATCTGGATGGAAGACCAGTATCCAACTGTGGAGAAGAAACAGCGTCTGAGGTTGATAAAGAAGTTATGAAGATGCTGAAAGAAGCATACGAAGAAGCAAAACGACTTCTGACAGAACATAGAAGTTCTTTGGATCAGATTGCAGAATTCCTGATTGAGAAAGAAACAATCACTGGAAAAGAATTTATGAAGATTTTCCGTGAAGTGGAAGGAATTGATTCTGAGGAAGTAAAACCGGAAGAACGTATTTACATCAATCCAGTTCAAAAACCAGAAGTAGAGGTTGAAGCTGAAGCTGAACCAGAAATGAAAGCTGAAGTGGAAGACGCATCAGAAGAATAATTATAATGAGAGAGCCAAGGACAGGAATCTGTATTGGCTCTTTTTTTGCGGAAACCTTTGCTATAATCACGAGCAGAGGTTACAATAAGTAGAGAAGAAAATGGAGAGGAAGAATCCAATGTTTGATATACAAGAAGAGTTAAAGAAATTACCTGGAAAACCAGGAGTCTATATTATGCATGGGGAAAAAGATGAGATTATCTATGTTGGAAAGGCAATTAGTCTGAAAAACAGAGTTCGTCAATATTTTCAAAGCAGCAGAAATAAAGGCGTGAAAATTGAACAGATGGTGACGCATATTACCAGATTCGAATATATCATTACAGATTCCGAACTGGAGGCTTTGGTGTTGGAATGCAACTTAATCAAAGAGCATCGACCAAAGTATAATACGATGCTTATGGATGACAAAGCATATCCATTTATTAAAGTGACTGTCGATGAACCATTTCCAAGAATCATGATGGCGAGACAGATGGCAAAGGATAAGGCAAAGTATTTTGGACCGTATACTAGTGTGAATGCGGTGAAAGATACGATTGATTTGATTCGAAAATTGTATCACCTTCGCAGTTGTCATCGAAAACTTCCAAAAGATATTGGAAAAGAAAGACCTTGTCTGAACTATCACATTCACCAATGCAAGGCTCCATGTCAGGGATATATTTCACAGGAAGAATATCGGAAATCTGTAGACCAGGTACTCAAGTTCTTAAATGGAGATTACGATGCGATTCTAAAGGAGTTGCAGGAGAAGATGCAGCAGGCATCAGATCAATTGGAATTTGAAAAGGCTGTGGAATATCGAGAATTATTATTCAGTGTACAAAAGATTGCTCAAAAGCAAAAAATTACAGATACAGATGGGGAAGACCGAGATATCCTTGCAGTTGCAAAAGACATGGAAGATGCGGTTGTACAAGTATTCTTTATCCGTGGGGGACGACTCATCGGGCGAGACCATTTTTACCTGAAACATGTGGAAGGGGAAACAAAAGCAGAGATTCTCTCAAGCTTTATTAAGCAGTTCTACGCGGGCACGCCATACATTCCATCACTGCTGATGATACAGGAAGAAGTGGAAGATTTAGAGTTATTGGAAGAGTGGCTGACGAAGAAGCGTGGACACAGAGTTTACATTCGTATTCCAAAAAAAGGAAGCAAAGAGAAATTAGTTGAACTGGCGAGAAAGAATGCGGCGTTAGTCTTGAATACGGATAAAGAGCGTTTGAAACGCGAGGAAGGACGAACTATAGGAGCAGTCAAAGAACTGGAACAATTGCTGGGACTGACAGGACTTGTGCGAATGGAAGCTTACGATATTTCCAACACCAGCGGATTTGCGTCAGTAGGATCTATGATCGTATACGAGAAAGGGAAACCGAAGAAAAACGATTATCGAAAGTTTAAAATCAAAGGTGTACAGGGAGCAGATGACTACGCGAGCATGGATGAGGTGTTGACGCGGCGATTTGAGCATGGACTGCGAGAGCAGGAAGAAGGAAAAGAGCTGGGTGGCTTTACCGCATTTCCAGACTTGATTCTCATGGACGGTGGAAAAGGACAGGTAAATGTTGCTCAGGAAGTTCTGGACCGTCTGCATATCAATATTCCAGTGTGCGGGATGGTAAAAGATGACCACCATCGTACAAGAGGATTATATTATCAGAATGAGGAAATACCGATTGACAGACATTCGGAAGCATTCCGTCTGATTACACGAATTCAGGATGAAGCCCATCGTTTCGCGATTACATTCCACAGACAATTGCGAGGTCAGAGCCAGGTACATTCCATTTTGGATGATATTCCAGAAATTGGACCGACGCGTAGAAAAACGTTAATGAAGCATTTTGATAATATCGAAGCGATTAAAAATGCATCAGTTGACGAACTGAAAGATTTGCCATCGATGAATGAAAAATCTGCACAAAATGTATACGACTTCTTTCATTAATGTGCTATACTAAAGTTTAGGAAAAGAGACAAAAGGAGACAATCATGGTAAACAAAATTAAATTGACAGATCTTGTTGAAAAATTGAATTTGCAGAATTTAACTCCAGAAGTGGATATGTCAGAGATTTATGTAACAGTACCGGAAATCAACCGACCAGCACTGCAGCTGACAGGATTTTTTGATCACTTTGCATCAAAGAGAATTCAGATTATCGGATATGTAGAGTATACATTTTTGGAAAAGATGGATCCAGAAGAGAAGAATAAGATTTACGATACATTTGTATCTTATCAGATGCCAGGAATTATTTTCTGCCGTAACCTTCAGCCAGATGATTCATTGGTGGAAAAAGCCAGAAAAGCAAATATTCCAGTATTTGTAACAGAGAAACAGACTTCTCAATTCTCCGCAGAAATCATTCGCTGGATGGGACTGGAACTTGCACCATGTATCTCTATTCATGGGGTATTAGTGGACGTATATGGTATCGGAGTTCTGATCATGGGTGAAAGCGGCATTGGTAAGAGCGAGGCGGCATTGGAGCTGATTAAGCGCGGCCATCGATTAGTAAGTGATGATGTTGTAGAGATTCGCAAGATTAATGATGATACGTTGGTAGGAAAAGCGCCTGGAATCACACGCCATTTCATCGAACTGCGCGGAATTGGAATTGTAGACGTTAAGATGTTATTCGGTGTACAAAGCGTCAAAGAACAGAAAAATATCGACCTTGTAATCACATTAGAAGATTGGGACAAAGAAAAAGAATATGAACGTCTTGGTTTGGAAGAAAAGCATACAGAGTTTTTAGGAAATAAAGTGGTATGCCATAATCTGCCAATTCGTCCGGGAAGAAATCTTGCGTTGATTGTAGAAACTGCAGCTATCAATCATAGACAGAAATTACTTGGATATAATGCGGCAGAAGAATTATATAAAAGAATGCAGGAAAATATGGCGAGAAAGTAGAGGAAATACAGATGAAATATTGTTTTGGCGTTGACATTGGCGGAACGACGGTGAAGATGGGAATCTTTGAACTGGAAGGGAAGATCCTTGATAAGTGGGAAATTCCTACAAGAACGGAAAATAAGGGCGAGAATATTCTTCCAGATATTGCGAAAGCAATTGAAGAAAAGATTCAGAGCATGAATTTGAAACGCGAGGACATCCAGGGAATTGGAATGGGAGTTCCAGCTCCTGTAACAGAAGACGGAGTTGTGCAGAACACAGCAAATCTTGGATGGGGTTATAAAGAAGTAACAAGAGAGATGCAGGAATTGACAGGATTTCCAGCAAAAGCAGGGAATGATGCAAATGTGGCAGCACTTGGAGAAATGTGGCTTGGTGCCGGAAAAGGACATGAGAATGTAGTCATGGTGACACTCGGAACAGGTGTTGGCGGTGGAATCATCCTTGGTGGTAAGATTTTGACAGGGCAGAATGGAGCTGGTGGTGAAATCGGACATATCTGTGTGAACTACGAAGAGACAGAAAGCTGTGGCTGTGGAAAACAAGGATGTCTGGAACAATATGCATCTGCAACAGGAATTACAAGACTTGCGAAAAGACGACTTGCAAAAAATGAAGATGCTTCGCTGTTAAGAACACAGGAGATCAGTTCAAAGACTGTATTTGATGCATTGAAAGAAGGAGATGCAGTAGCAGAAGAAATCGTAGAAGAATTCGGAGCATATTTGGGACATGCAATGGCAAATGTGGCAGTGATTGTTGATCCGGCTGTAATTGTCATTGGTGGAGGAGTTTCCAAAGCAGGAGAGATTCTTCTTGGCTATGTAGAGAAGAACTTCCAGGAAAAAGCATTCTTTGCAGATAAGGATACGAAGTTTGTGTTGGCACAGCTTGGAAATGATGCTGGAATCTGTGGAGCAGCAAAACTGATTATTGATAATTAGGATAGAACAAATAGAAAGCGCGTTACGCTTGCATCTTGAATGCTTACGTAACGCGCTTTTTGCGTTGCTATTAAATCCTTAAGAATTAGGTAGTTCCATCAGTATCTCCGCCGGTACCACCAGCATCGCCACCACCTGTTCCGTCTCCGGTACTTTCGTCAGTACCGCCACCGGTTCCACCACCATCGGTTGGTGGAGTAGCTGGGTTAGTAGGAGGATTCTGCTGATCGTTTTCCTCTTCTTGCTGACGTTCCTCTTCCTGCTGACGTTCTTCTTCTTCCTTACGTTTTGCTTCTTCTTCGCGATCCTTATGTCCAGGACAACGTTCGGTCGGAACTTCACCTTCTGCAAAGTATTCTGTTGTACTTCTACAATATTCACTGCTTACAAGTAATCCAGTATCTGCACAAACTGTCTTCTTAATCAGAGAGTTGTAAATATCGAAATCACGATATTCTAAATCAGAATGAATTCTTTCCATAATGTTCTTCCACAAACGGAATCGGAAGGTTGTATCTGAGTTACAAGGTTTGTTGTCATCATATCCACCCCAAACAGCACATGTATAGTATGGAGTGAATCCACAGAACCAAAGGTCAACGTCGTTCGTTGTTGTACCAGTTTTACCTGCAACCGGCATATTGCTGAGACGACAAGAGCTACCTGTACCACCATTTACAACCGCTTCCATAGCCATTGTAAGAAGTCCGGCAGTTGTTTTCTTAATAACTGTTCTCTTTTCGCCACCACCATCTAATAACACGTTTCCATCATGGTCTACAATCTTTGTGTAAAGTGTTGGAGTGTTGTATTCTCCTTCGTTAGCAATTGCAGCATATGCAGCACAAAGCTCATAGTTGTAAACACCATGAGTAAGACCACCAAGTGCAAGTGTCTGGTTAATATCAGAGTAAATCTTTCCGTTGATTTCTTCAGAATCTACTAAAGTGCTGATTCCAAAGTCTTCACAGTATTCATATCCTAATTGCTGTGAAATCTCATCACTTACCTGAACTGCAATAGAGTTCTTAGACCATACGATAGCATCCTTGATGCTCATAGGTCCGCGGTGTCCAGCAACAACTTTTCCACTCTTTAAGGTGTAATTTTCATCGTTATAGATGCTGGAAAGTGTAACTGCATTTGTGTCAAATGCTGGTGCGTATGCAGCCAGAATTTTGAAAGTAGAACCAGGCTGACGAGCAGAACCTCTATAAGCACGGTTGAGTGAAAGAGTGCTTTTCTTTGTTCCACGACCACCAACCATTGCTTTGATTTCCCCAGTGCTCTGATCCATAATTGTAACAGAGGCCTGAGGCTGTGGAGTGAGGTTGATCACTTCGTCATAAGTATCGCCTTCTTGTGCGATTGTCTTTTTCCATTCTTTAATCATTGCTTTCGCAGAATCCTTGCTACTGAAAACAAGTCCCTGGCTGTCATTATAAGTTTCTTTTACGTATCGTTTGATGTGACCGGAACTGTAGTTTTCTACAGATCCATCTGCACGAGTAACTGTAAGTGCGTAGTCAAGACCATATTCCTTTAACCATGGATAGTTGGAATCATCTTTGGTCTCTTCATCACAAATCGCCTGCATCTCTTTGTTCTGTGTAGAGTAGATAGTTAAACCACCACTGTAAAGAGCGTTGTAAGCCTGTGTCTCTGTGTAGCCAAGCTGTTCTTGTAAATCATCCATTACCTGTTCGGTCAATGCATCCACAAAATAAGAAGTAGTAGATTTCTTTTCTTCTTCTTTGTTATTTACCTTCTGGATACGAGCGTATACATCATCTTCTTTGGCTTCATTGTAAGATTCCTTGCTGATGTATCCCTGCTCCAGCATGTTGTTCAAAATCTTATCTCGACGACTTGCGTTCGCGTCTGGATTAGTAATTGGATTCAATCCACCAGGATTCTGAGTAATACCAGCAATAACAGCGCACTCAGAAAGTGTAAGTTCAGATACATCCTTATTAAAGTAACGCTGAGCGGCAGACTGAACACCCAGACAGTTTTGTCCAAGATTGATAGTATTCATATAGGCTTCAATAATCTCAGACTTGTTCATCTGCTTTTCAATCTGGAGAGCAAGGAACTGTTCCTGAATCTTACGTTCAATCTTGTCCATGATAGTTTCTTCATTTACAAAGTTCGGGAAGATATTGTTCTTGATTAACTGCTGTGTCAAAGTACTGGCTCCCTGCATGTGTCCAGAGAGAGTAGAGACTACAGATCTGGCAAGTCCCTTTATATCAACTCCGTTATGTTCGTAAAAACGTTCATCTTCGACTGCTACAAATGCGTGCTGTAAATCTTCTGGAATCTCGTCGATGGATTTATATACTCGGTTCGCGCCAGAGGCAACGAAGCGTCCAATCTCTGTTTTTCCATCATCTGCATATACGAAAGTTGTATATCCCTGTGGTTTGACGTCGTCCGGTGTGACGTCTGGAGCGTTGTCTATGATTCGCTTTGCGAAAACACCGACACCAATTACAGCGACAATACCTACCAGCACGATACAGAGAAGAAATGCCTTAAACAGCCTTACGCCGACACGCTTTCCCTGCATGGTAGACTTTGAGGTGATTCGCTTCTGTTTTTTCGCAGCTTTTCTCTTACCATAATTCATGTGCGTATGCCTCCTTTATACTGGATAATTATAGCAAATTACATAGTCTAAATAAAGAAAAAAATGAAAAGTTCATATTTTAGTAGGAAAATCTTAATAAATTCGTTATAGTAATATATGGAGCGTGCCATTACTCCGGGAAGGAATGATATTTATGGGAATGAAATATAAAGTAGTTTACGAGGGCGGAGAAGACGAAATCATTGAAAAGAAGTCTCGTTTTATCGCTACAGTAATACCTGCAGAGACAGAAGAAGAAGCGTTGGCATTTATCGAATCCATGAAGAAAAAGTATTGGAATGCGACTCACAATTGTTTTGCATATGTGATTGGTCAGCGCAATGAACTTCAGCGTTGCAGTGACGATGGAGAGCCAAGTGGAACAGCGGGACGTCCTATGCTTGACGTTCTTCTGGGGGAAGAGATTCATAATGTAGCGGTAGTTGTAACACGATATTTCGGTGGAACACTGCTTGGTACAGGTGGATTGGTAAGAGCATATTCGTCTTCCACGCAGGCAGGACTTGCATCTGCTAAGATTATTACCAAAATTAAAGGGTTTAAACTTCAGATAAAGACAGATTATAATGGCCTTGGGAAAATTCAGTACATTTTAGGACAAAGAGGGATTAAGATTCTGGATTCTATCTACACAGATAATGTGGAATTAGAAGTATTGATTCCAGAAGATGATGTTTCTGGTGTGCAAGCTGAGATTACAGAAGGAACGAACGGAAGAGCCAGACAGACGGTAGGAGACGAGTGCTGGTTTGCAGAAATTGACGGAGAAATGATGGTTTTATAAACAGTAAGAAAGGATAAAAAGTGTGGAGATTATCCACAACTTTTTATCCTTTCTTTGATTAAGGGACTTTACATGAACCCAGAAAGGAGAAAATTAGTCGAATTCAGGTTCAATTAATCCATAAGCTCCGTTCTTTCTCTTGTAAACTACGTTTACTTCCTCTGTATCTGCATTACAGAATACGAAGAAATCATGTCCTAAAAGATCCATTTGTACACAAGCGTCTTCTGGGAACATAGGCTTGATTCCAAAACGTTTGGTACGAACAATCTTAATTTCATCTTCGTCGTCAGGAGTGGAAGTATCAAAGAATTCCTGTCTGAAGTTTCCGCTTTCCTGATGTCTTGCAATGAGTTTGTTTTTATATTTACGAAGTTGACGTTCAATAATCTCTTCTACGAGGTCAATGGATATGTACATATCATTGCTCTTTTCTTCTGAACGAATGATTCCACCTTTGACTGGGATGGTTACTTCGATTTTCTGCTGTTCTTTCTGAACGCTAAGTGTTACATGAATTTCCGTGTCAGGAGTAAAATACCTTTCTAGTTTTCCTAATTTGCTTTCTACTGCTTCTCGTAATCCTGGTGTTACATCAATGTTTTTTCCAATAATGATAAATTTCATGATGCTCAACTCCTTTTCTACCAAATTTTGACAGAATAGTCTGAAAAAATAAAAATCAAAGACTGATCTATCTGATATAAGTAGTATAACACGTTTAATCGTTAATGTATAGCACGAATTACTTCGATTCGTGAAATTTTTCCTTCGTGCATTTTTGCAACACGAAGTCCGCAGTCACTGAAATAGACAACAGCACCAACGCCAGTTTCAATGTCATATTCTTCAAATTTTCGATTTACGACATCCAGAAGTGTGTCGTTATCCTTGTCTTCCAAAGGAATGTCAAGACCGAGGATTTTATTGACTGATTTTACACGTGTACTTGCGCGGAAAATTGTTTCGTCAGCAACGTCGAATTCGCAGAACAAATATTTTCGAGTTGCGAACAGAACTGCGATTGCGCAGACACCAATCAGACTTCCCCAAATGGAAGAGTGGTCAATGATGATTTGTCTTGCGATGGCAAAGAGTAATACTTCAAAGACTGTATTTGGTGTGTGATAATACATCATGCGAATCAGTTCGACACCGATGATAAGATTGAAACAAGTTTCTAAAAGATCAGAGTAGTTTGGCCAGACGGAAAAGTTTGGAATATTTCCGATCGAAAAGGCCATGCGTAAGCATAAAAGAATGATTCCGACCGCCAACATGATGGCGATGAACGATTCCAGGGCAGAAGCCAGCTTTTTCAGTAAAATAGCTACGAGTTGTCCCATATGTGTTCCTCCTTGAATTACATAAATACACGATGATTCCGATGTAAATATTTTGTTAAGTTTAGTATACGAGATAGGGACATTTTTGCCAAGAAAAAACTTCCCAGAATCCTCCGGGAAGTTTTGGAATCTTATTTATTATTTGCACGTTTTCTCAATCTTGGATCAAGAATCTTTTTGCGGATACGAAGTGTATCTGGAGTTACTTCAAGAAGTTCATCTGTATCAATGAAGTCGAGCGCTTCTTCCAGGCTTAATACTTTTGGTGGTGTGAGACGAAGTGCTTCGTCTGCACCAGAAGAACGAGTGTTAGTAAGATGTTTCATCTTGCATACATTTACTTCAATATCATCTGTCTTAGCGTTCTGTCCGATAACCATACCAGAGTAAACTTTTTCACCAGCTCCGATGAAAAGTGTACCACGTTCCTGTGCATTGTAGAGACCGTAAGTTACAGATTCTCCTGTTTCAAATGCAATCAGAGATCCCTGCTTACGATACTGGATATCTCCCTTATATGGTGCATATCCATCGAATGCAGTATTCATGATACCATTTCCTTTTGTATCTGTCATGAAGTCTCCACGGTATCCAATCAGGCCACGAGAAGGAATCTTGAATTCCAGACGTGTGTATCCACCGTTGGCAGCGCCCATGTTCTGAAGTTCTCCTTTTCTCTGACTCAACTTATCAATAACAACTCCAGTAAATTCATCTGGAACATCAATATAAGCAGTTTCCATAGGTTCTAACAGTTTGCCATTTTCATCGTGTTTGTAAAGAACTTCTGCCTTACTTACTGCAAATTCGTAACCTTCACGACGCATGTTTTCGATAAGAACGGATAAATGAAGTTCTCCACGTCCGGAAACCTTGAAACTGTCTGTGTTATCAGATTCTTCTACACGAAGGCTGACATCTGTGTTAAGTTCACGGAACAGACGGTCACGGAGATGACGGGAAGTTACATACTTACCTTCTAATCCGGCAAATGGGCTATCGTTGACAATAAACTGCATTGCAATTGTTGGCTCAGAAATCTTCTGGAATGGAATTGGTTCTGGATGTTCTGGAGAACAAATTGTATCTCCGATAGAAATATCCGCGATTCCTGAGATTGCAACGATGGAACCAATCGTAGCTTCTTTGACTTCTACTTTATTCAGACCATCAAATTCATATAACTTACTGATACGTACTTTCTGAAGTTTGTCTGGTTCGTGTTCATTAACAATTACAGCATCCATACCAGCTTTGATAGTACCATTGTCAACCTTACCAACACCGATACGACCAACGTATTCGTTGTAGTCGATGGTACTGATCAGCATCTGAGTATCAGCATCTGGATCTCCTTCTGGAGCTGGGATGTACTCTAAGATTGTTTCAAATAATGGTTTCATATCGCGAACTTCGTCAGAAAGATCCAAAACAGCAATTCCGGATTTTGCAGAAGCGTATACGAACGGACAGTCAAGCTGTTCATCGGAAGCATCTAAATCCATGAAAAGTTCAAGGACTTCATCGATAACTTCATCTGGTCTAGCTTCTGGACGGTCAATCTTATTGATACATACGATTACTGGAAGTTCCAATTCCAATGCTTTTCTAAGAACAAATTTTGTCTGAGGCATTGCACCTTCAAAAGCATCAACAACGAGAACAACCCCGTTTACCATCTTGAGGACACGTTCAACTTCACCACCGAAATCGGCATGTCCAGGAGTATCTATAATATTAATCTTTGTATCCTTGTAATAGACTGCAGTGTTCTTTGAAAGAATTGTGATACCACGTTCTCTTTCAATGTCATTGGAGTCCATGACACGTTCTGCGACTTCCTGGTTTTCACGGAAAACACCACTTTGTTTCAAAAGTTCATCTACCAATGTTGTCTTACCATGGTCAACATGGGCAATAATAGCGATATTTCGAATATCTTCACGTTTTGTTTTCATGAGATTCACCTTTCTTTTTCCTATTTAATGTGGATTTAACTGTTATAGTCTAGCACATTTTTTTTGAAAAAAGAAGTTCTAAATTAGAAACATGACTCATAGATTAATTAATGACTGAGAAATACGATTCAGAGGAAGGGAGATTTAAGACGATGTCAGATAAGATTATTGAAAACAACCAGGTAACCATTATGGGAAAAATCATTTCCCCATTCACCTTCAGCCATGAAGTGTTCGGAGAGGGATTTTACATGGTGGACGTAAGCGTAAGACGTTTGAGTAATTCAGAGGATCAGATTCCGGTAATGGTATCTGAGCGGCTTCTGGACGTGACACAGGATTACACGGGAGAATTTATTATGGTGAGCGGTCAGTTTCGATCCTATAACCGACATGAGGAACAGAAAAACCGACTGGTTCTTTCGGTGTTTGCAAGGGAAATTGCGTTTATGGAAGAGGAAATGGATGGAGCGAAGACGAACAATATTTTGCTGGATGGTTACATATGTAAACTGCCTGTGTATCGAAAGACTCCCCTGGGGCGTGAGATTGCGGATCTTTTGCTGGCAGTAAACAGACCATATGGGAAATCGGATTACATTCCATGTATATGCTGGGGAAGAAATGCAAGGTTTGCATCTGCATTTGAAGTTGGGGAACATGTGCAGATTCTTGGAAGAATTCAGAGCAGAGAGTACGTGAAAAAGCTGACAGAAACAGAGACGGAAAAGCGAACGGCGTATGAAGTTTCTGTAAGCAAATTAGAGTGTATGGAGAGTTAGAAAAAGCATGCTTTCATTGACATCAGATTTGAATAGTGATAATATTTTATCAAATAATGCGAGAAAGCAGGAGGAAAGATATGGCTATTTTTACAGGAGCAGGTGTAGCAATCGTCACACCGTTCAATGAAGATGAAAGCATTAATTATGATAAATTGGATCAGTTGATTGATTATCACTGTAATCATGGAACAGATAGTATCATTATCTGTGGAACAACTGGTGAGTCTGCTACGATGACAGAAGAAGAACATGCGGAATGTGTAAGATTTGCAATTGAGCGAGCAAAGGGAAGACTTCCAGTAATTGCTGGTACAGGTTCTAACTGCACAAAGACTGCGATTGAATTATCCAGAGATGCGGCAGAACATGGAGCGGATGGTCTTTTGATTGTTACACCGTATTACAATAAAGCAACTCAGGAAGGTCTGTATAAGCACTATGAGATGGTGGCAAAAGAAGCAAAAGCACCAATCATTATGTATAGTGTTGCAAGCAGAACTGGCTGTAACATTGCACCTGAAACTGCGGCAAAACTGGTGAAAAATGTGGATAACATTGTAGGAATCAAGGAAGCTTCGGGGAATATTTCCCAGGTTGCAAAGATCATGTCACTGACAGATGGACAGATTGATCTTTATTCTGGAAATGATGATCAGATTGTACCAATCCTTTCTCTTGGAGGAAAGGGAGTAATCTCTGTATTATCTAATATTGCACCACAGGAAACACATGACATCTGTGCAAAATATTTTGCGGGAGATGTAGAAGGAAGTGCGAAGCTTCAGTTGAAAGCAATTCCATTGATTGAAAAGTTATTCTGTGAAGTAAACCCAATTCCAGTGAAGAAAGCGATGCAGCTGATGGGTGTTGACTGCGGACCACTTCGTATGCCTATGACTGAGATGACAGAAGCTAACGCTGCAAAACTTGCACAGGCAATGAAAGATTTTGGAATTCCAGTTGTGTAAAATTTAAGAAAAGAAACGGAAAAAAGGATATCATTTGTTGAGGAAATCCAGCAAGTATGGTATCCTTTTTCATATATTTTGAAAAGTTTATTTAGAGAGAAATGATGGAGGAAGAGTAGTATGGTACGCGCGATTATGCATGGATGCAACGGAAAAATGGGACGAGTAATCACAGGGATTGTGAAGGAAGATAAAGAAATTGAGCTTGTTGCGGGAATTGATGCTTATACAGAAGTTCCAAATGATTATCCTGTGTTTGAAAAATTAGAATTATGTGATGTGGAAGCGGATGTGATCATTGACTTTTCAAATGCAAAGGCAACAGACAGCTTGTTAGACTACTGTGTAGAAAAACAGATTCCTGTCGTTCTTTGCACCACAGGTCTTACAGAAGAACAGTTGAAGAAAGTGAAAGAGACATCTACAAAGGTGGCAGTACTGAAGTCTGCGAATATGTCTCTTGGAATCAATCTTTTGATGAAAATTTTAAAGGATGCGACAAAAGTACTTGCAACTGCAGGTTACGATATCGAGATCGTAGAAAAGCATCATAACCAGAAGGTCGATGCTCCAAGTGGAACTGCCCTTGCATTGGCAGATTCTATCAATGAGGCAGCAGACAATGAATATCATTATGTATATGATAGAAGCCAGGTGCGTGAGAAGAGAGAACAGAAGGAAATCGGAATTTCTGCAGTACGTGGTGGAACAATTGTTGGTGATCACGAGGTGATTTTCGCTGGAACTGATGAAGTGATTGAGTTCAAACACACAGCATATTCAAAAGCAGTCTTTGGGAAAGGTGCAGTAGAAGCAGCAAAGTTCCTGGCTGGCAAACCAGCAGGACATTATGATATGTCAGATGTAATCGTATTCTAAAAACGAGAACTCATAGGGCAGTGTATGTTGCGGAAAGAGGTATGAAATGAAAGAATTAGAAGGAAGATATTTAGAACGACTTTCGGAATTATATCCAACAATTGCGAAAGCATCAAAAGAGATTATTAATCTGCAGGCAATTTTAAATCTTCCAAAAGGAACAGAGCATTTTTTGACAGATATTCATGGGGAATATGAAGCATTTGCGCATGTGTTGAAGAATGGCTCAGGATCTGTGCGCCGTAAGATTGAAGAAGTATTTGGTAATTCCATGACAAACAAAGATAAGGATTCACTGGCAACATTGATATATTACCCGAAGGAAAAGATGAATCTCATTAAAAAGACGGAAGAAAATATGGAAGACTGGTACAAGATTACCTTGTATCGATTGATTGAAGTGTGTAAAAACACAGCAAGCAAGTATACTCGTTCAAAGGTACGCAAAGCAATGCCGGAAGATTACGCATATGTGATGGAAGAATTGATTACAGAGCGAGCAGATACTTCAAACAAGGAGTATTACTATAATACCATTGTCAGCACAATTATTGAGATAGGAAGTGCAGAAGATTTTATCATTGAACTGTGTCGCCTGATTCAGAGACTTGCAGTCGACCACCTGCATATTTTGGGAGATATTTACGATAGAGGACCAGGGCCACATCTGATTATGGACAAGTTGATTTCTTATCACTCTGTGGATGTTCAGTGGGGAAATCACGATATCCTGTGGATGGGTGCAGGTGCAGGACAGAGAGCGTGCATTGCGAATGTAATTCGAAACTGTGCAAGATATGGCAATCTAGATATTTTGGAAGATGGTTATGGAATCAATTTGCTTCCACTTGCGACATTTGCACTGAAGACGTATGCGGATGATCCATGTGAATGCTTTAAGCTAAAGGGCAATTCCGATTATGGAAAAGAAGAAATGATGATGAACATCAAGATGCACAAAGCAATTGCGATTCTGCAGTTCAAATTGGAAGGACAAACAGCGATGCGTCGTCCGGAATTTGGATTAGAACACCGCAACTTGTTGCATTTGATTGATTACGAAAAGGGAACGATTGAAATTGAAGGAAAGACTTACGAACTTCTAGATCATCATTTCCCAACAATTGATCCACAGAATCCATACGCGTTGACGGAAGAAGAGGAAGATGTGATGGAACGTCTGGAGCGTGCATTCCTGCATTGCGAAAAACTTCAGAAACATATGCATTTTCTGTTAAGTAAGGGCGGATTATATAAGGTATATAACAACAATCTTTTGTACCATGGATGTGTGCCGCTGAACGAAGACGGTACTTTGAAAGCTGTAAATGTCTATGGAGAGATTTACAAAGGAAAAGGTTTGTACGAAGTGCTGGAAAGTTATGTCCGTAAAGGATATCACGCGATTGATAAGACAGAGCGAGAACGTGGAAAAGATATTATGTGGTATATCTGGCTCAGTGAAAACTCTCCACTGTTTGGAAAAGATAAGATGGCTACTTTTGAGCGTCAGTTCCTGAAAGAAAAGGAATTGCATAAAGAAAATAAAAATCCATATTATCGTCTGCTTGAAAAAGAAGAAATTGCAGATATGATTATGGATGAGTTCGGAGTAGAAGACGAGTGCAGACGTATTGTCAATGGACATGTACCAGTAAAGAGCAAAGATGGAGAAAGCCCAATTAAGTGTAATGGTAAAGTTCTGGTCATTGATGGAGGATTTTCAAAAGCATACCAGAAGGCAACTGGAATTGCAGGATATACACTGGTATATAATTCTCACGGATTGGTCTTGGTAGCACATGATCCATTCGAATCTACAGAGGCCGCAATCGAAAAAGAAAGCGACATTCATTCCACAAGTATGATCATCAAACAGGTTGTAGACCGAAAATTGGTGAGAGATACGGACAACGGAAAAGAATTGGAAAAGACCATTCAAGACTTGGAAATGTTGCTCAAAGCATACCGAAGCGGTCAGATTGCTGAAAAAATGTAAAAAACTGCCATGCTCCCAGTGGTATAGAATTCTATGATTTGCAAATATTACTAACAACAAGTATTACTTGAGGCATAGATAAAGATACATGAAAGGGAGATTGGAAAATGAAACAGTTTAAAAAAGTCCTATTGATGATTCTGTGTGTATGTGTAGTTCTTGGAACAACTGCCTGTGGGAATGATGCAGTCGATGACAACGGAACGATACAGGAAGAAAACACAAATGATGTCAATGAGAATGAAGCCAATGAAACAGGCACCACAGATGATGTAAATGGAGCGACAGGTGGCACCAATACAGGAGATGGTGTTGTCGATGAAATTGGCGATGATGTGGTAGACGGTGTGGAAGATGTCGGGGATGATGTAGAAGATGCACTGGATGGAAACGGGGCAGATAACAAGACGACAAATCACAATACGAATACAAAAAATGCTCGATAGAGTGAAAAAAGAGGGTGCAGGAGAGATTTTCCTGCATCTTTTTGCGTGAAAAATAAAATGAATTTAACTTTCATAGGTTTTGGAACTGTGCTATAATAAAGCGATTCGTGTTTTTGAAAATGGAGGAAGATTTTATGCGAATGACGGAATTACAATTTGAATTGATTAAGAAAAATTTGAAAGTTTTAACGTCAAAAGAATGCTTTTATAAAGAAAAATTCAAGGGA
The DNA here is from genome assembly GCA_964591105.1 of uncultured Lachnospiraceae bacterium. Lineage (GTDB taxonomy): Bacteria > Bacillota > Clostridia > Lachnospirales > Lachnospiraceae > CAZPZR01. The sequence goes on from CAZPZR010000001.1 coordinate 80,843, forward strand.
ATTGATATTGATTCCATACAGAGTCAGGAAGATTTTGAAAAACTTCCTTTTACATGGAAAGGTGACCTGCGCGATGCGTATCCGCTTGGGCTGCAGGTAGTGCCAGACGAAGAAATCGTCCGAATTCATTCATCTTCTGGAACAACTGGAACACCAATCATCATTCCATATACACAGAAGGATGTAGATGATTGGGCGAACATGTTTGCAAGATGCTATGAGATGGCAGGAATTACAGCCAGAGACCGCGTACATATTACTCCAGGATATGGTTTATGGACTGCAGGAATTGGATTCCAGCTTGGTGCAGAACGACTGGGAGCCATGACGATTCCGATGGGACCAGGGAATACGGATAAGCAGCTTCGCATGATGCAGGATATGAAATCCACTGTTTTGTGTGCGACATCTTCTTATGCGCTTGTACTGGCGGAAGAGATTACGAAGAGAAAATTGAAAGATCGTATGCATTTGAAAAAAGGTGTGATTGGTTCTGAACGATGGGGAGAAAAGATGAGAACTCGCATTTCTGAAGAACTTGGAGTTCAGATCTATGATATTTACGGACTGACAGAAGTGTATGGTCCGGGAATTGCTATGAGTTGCGAACATGAATGTGGAATGCACTATTGGGATGATTATGTGTACTTTGAAATTGTAGATCCAAAGACAGGCGAACCATTACCAGATGGAGAAATCGGGGAACTTGTTATTACAACACTTTGCAAAGAAGGGGCGCCACTGATTCGATACCGTACCCATGATCTGACAAGGATTATTCCAGGAGAATGTCCATGTGGTTCTAAGTATCCACGTATCGACACACTGATTGGAAGAACCGATGATATGGTGAAGGTAAAAGGAGTAAATATTTTCCCAAGCCAGATTGAAGAATTGTTGAAAAATATGGAAGAAGCTTCCAGTGAGTATCAGTTTATCATTGAGCATGAAAATGGAAAAGATGCTTGTACATTGCTTGTGGAAGTGAATTCGGGTGTAGATAAAAAGAAAGCTGCAAAATTGATTCGTCAGGAATTTAAAGCGAAAATTGGAATTCTTGCAACGGTGAAGCCGGTGGAAATCGGAGAACTTCCAAGAAGTGAAAAGAAGTCCACACGCGTTTTTGATAATCGCTATTAGGCAGCAGAGAGGAAGACTATGCGTTTTAGACCTTGTATTGACATTCACAATGGAACAGTGAAACAGATTGTAGGCGGCAGCCTGACGGATCAAGGGGATCAGGCGGAAGAAAACTTTGCTGCAACTCAGGGGGCAGAGTATTTCGCAAGATTATATCAGAAAGATCAACTGACAGGCGGTCATGTTATTATGCTCAATTCTAAGACTTCACCATATTATGAGCAGACGAAGGCACAGGCACTTCGAGCACTGCAGACGTATCCGGGGGGATTGCAGATTGGTGGAGGAATCACAGAACAGAATGCAAAGGAATTTCTTGCGGCAGGCGCAAGTCATGTGATCGTAACATCTTATGCATTCTCAGATGGAGAGATTCAGTGGGAACACATGAAGAAACTGCGGGATGCGGTAGGAAAAGAACATGTGGTGCTGGATTTGAGCTGCCGAAAGAAAGATGGTGTCTATTACATTGTCACGGATCGCTGGCAGACATTCACAAACGTGCAACTTTCTACAGAACTGCTGGAAAAACTTGCAGAGTACTGTGATGAATTCTTAGTGCATGGTGTAGATGTGGAAGGACACGCAGCAGGGATTGATGCGGAACTTGCAAAATTGTTGGGCAGTTATGAAGGAAATCCGGTGACTTATGCCGGCGGAATTGGAAGTATGGAAAATCTGGAGGAATTTGCAGAGATTTCGGAAGGGAATCTGGACTTTACCATAGGAAGTGCGCTGGACTTGTTTGGTGGGAACATGCAATACGACGTAGTGAAAAATTTTGGATGCGTGGGAAGAAACCGCGGGGAATAGTTTGTGAACAGTTTATAAACTGGTTGAATTGAAATACAGATAGTGATAAAATGGAGATTAAGTAATTTTAAGAACAAGGAGTACTAAACAGAATGGGTTTATTACAAAAATTATTCGGAACACATAGTGAACATGAATTGAAACGTATACGAGCAACAGTGGATGCGGTTATGGCATTAGATGAAGAGATGCAAAAGTTATCTGATGCAGAATTGAGAGATAAAACAAGAGAATTTAAAGAAAGACTTGCGCAGGGAGAAACTTTAGACGATATTCTCCCAGAGGCATATGCAACTGTACGTGAAGCTGCGAGCAGAACACTGGGAATGAAACATTACCGTGTTCAGGTAATTGGTGGTATTATTCTTCACCAGGGAAGAATTGCAGAGATGAGAACTGGAGAAGGTAAGACATTGGTATCTACACTTCCAGCATATTTGAATGCATTGACAGGAGACGGTGTCCATGTCGTAACAGTAAATGATTATCTTGCAAAACGAGATGCTGAGTGGATGGGACAGGTTCATGAATTCCTTGGACTGAAAGTTGGTGTTGTCCTCAACAGCATGGACAATGATGAACGTCGTGAAGCATATAATTGTGATATTACTTATGTTACAAACAATGAATTAGGATTTGACTATTTGAGAGATAACATGGTGATCTACAAGGAGCAGCTTGTTCAGAGAGGATTGAAGTATGCAATCATCGATGAAGTTGACTCTGTATTGATTGATGAAGCAAGAACACCATTGATCATTTCCGGACAGAGTGGAAAGTCTACAAAGCTTTATGATGCATGTGATATCCTTGCTCGCCAGTTAGAACGTGGAGAAGCGAGCGGAGAATTCTCTAAGATGAATGCAATCTTAGGAGAAGACATTGAAGAAACTGGTGACTTCATTGTTAATGAGAAAGAAAAGAACATTAACCTTACAGAAGATGGTGTGAAGAAAGTTGAACAGTTCTTCCATATTGATAACCTTGCAGATGCGGAAAATCTTGAAATCCAGCACAACATCATCCTTGCACTTCGTGCTCACAATTTGATGTTCAGAGATCAGGATTATGTAGTGAAAGACGATGAAGTATTGATCGTTGATGAATTTACAGGGCGTATTATGCCAGGACGTCGCTACTCTGATGGACTTCACCAGGCAATTGAAGCAAAAGAACATGTAAAAGTAAAGAGAGAAAGTAAAACACTTGCTACGATTACATTCCAGAACTTGTTTAACAAGTATGATAAAAAGGCTGGTATGACAGGTACAGCGTTGACAGAAGAAAACGAATTCCGTGAAATTTATGGAATGGACGTTGTAGAAATTCCTACAAATCTTCCAGTACAGCGTAAGGACTTGGAAGACGTTGTATACAAAACACAGAAGGAAAAATTCCGTGCAGTTTGCGATGAAATTGAACGTGCACATGCGAAACATCAGCCAGTACTGGTAGGTACAATTACAATTGAAACATCTGAATTATTAAGCTCTATGTTAAAGAGACGTGGAATTCAGCATAATGTCTTGAATGCGAAATTCCATGAGATGGAAGCACAGATTGTTGCAGAAGCTGGTGTACATGATGCAGTTACAATTGCGACAAATATGGCTGGTCGTGGTACTGATATCAAGTTGGATGATGAGGCAAAGGCAGCAGGTGGTCTGAAGATCATTGGTACAGAGCGTCATGAATCCAGACGTATTGATAATCAGTTGCGTGGACGTTCCGGACGACAGGGAGACCCAGGAGAATCCAGATTCTACATTTCCTTAGAGGATGATTTGATGCGTCTCTTTGGTTCTGAAAAATTAATGGATATATTTACAACACTTGGTGTAGAAGAGGGCGAAGAAATTCAGCACAAGATGCTTTCAAGTGCAATTGAAAAAGCACAGAAGAGAATTGAAGGCAACAACTTTGCTGTTCGTAAAAACCTTCTGGAATACGACCAGGTTATGAATGAACAGAGAGAGATCATTTACGAAGAAAGACGTCGTGTGTTAGACGGAGAAAATATGCGTGATTCTATCTTCCACATGATCAGCGATTATATTGAAAATACAGTGGATCAGTTCATTTCACCAGACCAGGAATCTGATGAGTGGGAACTTGCAGAGCTGAACCGTACGATTCATACAGTGATTCCAATGGATGGAGTTACTGCAGAAGAAGTGAAGAACTTAAATCAGAAAGAGTTAAAACACTTATTAAAAGAACGTGCAGCGAAAGCATATGAAGTGAAAGAAACTGAATTCCCAGAAGAAGAACATTTGCGTGAAATTGAACGAGTTGTTCTTTTGAAAGTAATTGATGGAAAATGGATGGCTCATATCGATGATATGGATCAGCTTCGTCAGGGAATTGGCCTTCAGGCATATGGACAGAGAGATCCAAAGGTAGAATATAAGATGCTCGGATATGACATGTTCGGAGAGATGACAAGAGGAATTACAGAAGATACTGTTAAGACACTCTTCCATGTAAAGATTGAGCAGAAAGTAGAAAGAGAACAGGTTGCGAAAGTAACTGGAACAAATAAGGATGATACTGCTGTACGTGAACCTAAGAAACGTGCAGACAAAAAGGTATATCCAAATGACCCATGCCCATGTGGAAGTGGGAAAAAGTATAAACAGTGCTGTGGACGTAAATAGTCCCCGCTGGTAATGAAAATCAGAAAGAGGTGATAAAGTGGTTGAATTAGATCAGTTTAAAGTATTGCTGAATTCGTATGAAGAACCTCTTGCCGAGATGAGGGATTCACTTTGACATAGCTGGAAAAGAAGCGCGAATTGAAGAATTGTCGCGTAAGACGGAAGATCCGGAGTTTTGGAATCGTCCGGAAGAGTCTCAGCAAGTCATGAAAGAATTGAAGAACCTTCAACAACAGATGGAAGTAATCCAGAAGTTGTACAGTAGTTATGAAGATATTCAGATGCTGATTGAGATGGCATATGAGGAAGAAGATGCTTCCATGGTCAAGGAAATCAGCAACGAGATTAAGACATTTGAAAACAGTTATGAAGAACTCAGAATCCAGACGCTGCTGTCTGGAGAATACGATACCTGCAAGGCAATTGTTACACTGCACGCAGGTGCAGGTGGGACAGATGCCTGCGACTGGGCAGAGATGTTATATCGAATGTACAGCCGCTGGGCAGAGCGTAAAGGGTTCGCGATGACCGTTTTAGATTATGTGGCTGGAGATATTACGGGAACAAAGGGAATTACCTTCGAAGTCGAAGGGGAGAATGCCTATGGATATTTAAAATCCGAGAAGGGTGTGCATAGATTGGTACGCATTTCTCCGTTCAACGCAGCGGGGAAAAGACAGACTTCTTTTGTTTCCTGTGATGTAGTTCCAGATATTGAAGATGAGATTAATATCGAGATTGCAGAAGACGATTTGAAAATCGATACCTATCGCGCCAGCGGTGCAGGTGGACAACATGTCAATAAGACATCTTCTGCGATTCGAATTACTCATTTGCCAACAGGAATTGTGGTGCAATGTCAGAATGAACGTTCGCAGCATCACAACAAAGAAAAAGCGATGCAGATGTTGAAAGTAAAACTTCAACTTCTGAAAGAACAAGAACAGGCAGAAAAAGTCTCAGATATTCGTGGTGAAGTGAAAGATAATAGCTTTGGAAATCAGATACGTTCCTATGTCCTCCATCCATATACTTTGGTGAAGGATCATAGAACAAATATAGAAAACAGTAATGTGACTGCAGTCTTGGATGGAAACATTGATATGTTTATCAATGCATACTTAAAAGAGGCAGTGAGCAGGTAGAGGGAGGACATTATGATAAACATTGCAGTTTTGGGTTACGGAACAGTAGGTTCTGGTGTGGTAGAAGTTATCAATACAAATGGCAAACGTATCAACCAGAGAATCGGTGAAGAATTGAATGTGAAGTATGTACTTGATATGAAAGATTTCCCAAATGATCCTGTACAGGAAAAAATCGTTCATGATTTCGAGACGATCATTCAAGATGATGACGTGAAGATCGTGGTAGAAGTTATGGGTGGAATTGAGCCTGCTTACACATTTGTGAAGAGAAGCCTTCTTGCAGGAAAGAGCGTAGCTACATCAAACAAAGCATTGGTTGCAAAGCATGGTGCAGAGCTTTTGTCAATTGCAAAAGAACAGAACATTAACTTCTTGTTCGAAGCAAGTGTAGGTGGAGGAATTCCAATCATTCGTCCACTGAATTCTTCATTGACGGCAGATGAGATTGAAGAAATTACAGGTATCTTGAATGGTACAACAAACTATATGCTGACGAAGATGTTCTACGAAGGTGCAAACTATGACGAAGTATTAAAAGAAGCACAGGCAAATGGATATGCAGAACGCAATCCAGAAGCAGACGTAGAAGGATATGATGCATGTAGAAAGATTGCAATTTTATCTTCTTTGATTTCCGGACAGCAGGTAGATTTCGAAGATATTTACTGTGAAGGAATCACAAAAGTTACAGTAGAAGATATGAAATATGCAAAAGCGATGGGAACAACAATTAAGTTGTTGGCATCCAGCAAGAGAAGAGATGATCGCCTGCAGGCAATCGTTGCTCCATGTATGCTTTATCCAGAACATCCACTGGCAAGTGTCAATGATGTGTTTAATGCGATTTTTGTACATGGTAATGTTCTTGGTGATGCAATGTTCTACGGAAGTGGAGCAGGAAAACTTCCAACAGCAAGTGCAGTTGTAGCCGATGTAGTCGATGCGGCAAAACATTTGAATCGTAATATTATGACAATGTGGGATCAGGAAAAATTGATTCTCCAGGACAAAGCAGATGCTAAGAGAAGATTCTTTGTACGTATGAAGGGAGACGCAGAAGAGATGCTTCCAAAATTACAGTACAGCTTTGGGGAGATTGAGCTTGTAAAAGTTCCAGAATTAACAGGAGAATTCGGATTCGTGACTCCAGTAATGATGGAAGGAGATTACGATACAAGAGCAACACGTTTTGGTGAGCAGATTTTACATATGATCCGTATTGAGGAATAACCGGGCATCTGCTGAAGGAGGAAGTATGTTAATAGTAAAAAAATTCGGCGGAAGTTCAGTCGCTAATAAAGAAAGAATTTTTAATGTTGCAAGAAGATGTATGGAAGATTATAAGGAAGGGCATGATGTGGTCGTTGTACTTTCCGCAATGGGAGATACTACAGACGAGCTGATTTCATTGGCAGAGAGTATCAATCCAAAGGCGAAGCAGCGTGAGATGGATATGCTCCTTTCCACTGGAGAACAGGTATCTGTAGCATTGATGGCTATGGCACTGCAGTCTATGGACGTTCCAGCAGTTTCCTTGAACGCATTTCAGGTTATGATGCATTCCACATCCAGATATGGTAATGCACGTTTCAAACGTATTGATGGAGAAAGAATCCGTCATGAATTAGACTATCGAAAAATTGTAATTGTTACAGGATTTCAGGGAATCAACAAGTATGATGATGTGACAACACTTGGAAGAGGAGGATCTGACACAACAGCAGTTGCACTTGCAGCTGCACTGCATGCGGATCGCTGTGAAATCTACACAGACGTAGAGGGTGTGTATACTGCAGACCCACGTGTTGTACCAAACGCAAGAAAACTGGAAGCAGTTACTTATGACGAGATGTTGGAATTAGCAAGCCTTGGAGCAAAGGTTTTGCATAACCGCTCTGTTGAAATGGCAAAGAAATATAATGTAGAACTTGTGGTTCGTTCAAGTTTGAATCATGCAGAAGGAACCGTAGTGAAGGAGGCAGTGAAAGTGGAAAAGATGTTGATCACAGGTGTGGCAGCCGATAAAAATACAGCTAGAATCTCAGTGATTGGAGTGGAAGATAATCCGGGAACTGCATTCCGAATTTTCGATACACTTGCAAAAAACGGAATTAACGTAGATATTATTCTTCAGTCAGTCGGGCGTGAAGGAACAAAAGATATTTCCTTTACTGTTGCATCTGGAGACTTGGAAGATGCACTGAAAATATTAGAAGAAAATAAAGAAAGACTTACCATTCAGGAAATTTCATTCAACGAAAAAGTTGCAAAACTTTCCGTTGTTGGAGCTGGTATGATGAGCAATCCAGGTGTGGCAGCAAGAATGTTTGAATCTCTTTACAATTCAAGAGTAAACATTAACATGATCGCAACATCAGAAATCAGAATCACTGTATTGGTGGATGAAAAAGATATTGAAAAAGCGATGAATGCTGTACATGATGGATTTTATGAACACGATTAATTAAAAAAGGCACAGAATTTGGAAACAAGTTCTGTGCCATTCTTTTACGGTAATTTACTTAAAGTACTGTTATGATACAGGGGAGAAAACGTAACATCTTCCCCAAACCACTCAGGTGGTGTGAAATGTTCCGCCATTTCCATATCTGGAAATTCTACTTCGGCGATGATGAGAGGTGCAAGGTCACCTTCGAAGATGTCTAACTCAATAGTCAAAATCTCAGTGAGAGGTATCATGTAACGCTTTTTCTGAATGATTCGACCATCGACTTTTTCGCGGAGATGCTCATACGCCTGTTTGCTGAGTGGCAGATTGTATTCTTGGCGAGCCATCATCCCGCCAGATTTATAAGTGAGTTCATATTTCTCATTGTCTTTGCGAATACGAACAACTGGACCAGTGCAAAGATAACCTTGTTCGATGATACGACATGGGTAGGTGAAAAGAGCCTCTGGCAGTTGCTTGATAAGATATTTTCGTTCGATTTCCATAAATGACCTCCTTAGAAAGATATAACAAGCATAGCAGAAGTGTAAGAAGAATTCTAGAAGAAATCTCTGAACAGGTATATTTACACAAGGAAAAAATGATGATAGACTAAACGTAAATGTGGACAAAAAAGAAGGGAGTATACAGATGAAGAGAGTCAGCGTATTATTAGCAGATGGATTTGAAGAAATTGAAGCTTTGACAGCTGTGGACCTGCTTCGCAGAGCGAAAATTTATGTAGACACAGTTTCTATTACCGATGATTATAAAGTACATGGAGCTCATGGAATCAATGTGCAGACGGAAGATTTGTTTGACGAAGTGAATTTTGTGGAATTCGATATGATCGTGCTTCCGGGAGGAATGCCTGGAACGACAAATTTGCGTGAGCATGAAGGTGTACGCAGAGTGGTGAAAGACTTTGTGGAAGAAGGAAAATTAGTTGGGGCAATCTGTGCGGCACCACTTGTTCTTGCGGATCTGGAACTTTTGAAAGGAAAACGTGTGACATGTTATCCATCATGCGAGCCGGAGATTCAGGGGGCAGTGCTTACACATGCACCTGTTGCAATTGACGGAAATATTGTGACAGGACAGGGCGTAGGAGCTGCGATTGAATTTGCATTAAGATTAATTGAAAAACTGGAAGGCCCAGAAAAAGCAAAGGAAATTGCAGAAGCAATCGTATATTATTAATATAAGAAATGAAAAATTTATAAAAAGCTTGATTTTAGAGC
>CAZPZR010000002.1:0-44173 GCA_964591105.1 uncultured Lachnospiraceae bacterium
GTATCGGTATGGCGGCAAGTATGGGAGCATTCCTTCTTGCTGGTGGTACAAAGGGAAAACGTCTTGCACTTCCAAATGCTGAGATTATGATTCACCAGCCATCCGGTGGAGCTCAGGGTCAGGCAACTGAGATTCAGATTGCTGCAGAGCATATTTTAAGAACCCGTCAGAAATTGAATGAGATTTTGGCGGAAAATACAGGACAGCCGTTAGATGTAATTAAAGTTGACACAGAACGAGATAACTTTATGTCAGCGGATGAAGCGAAGGCATATGGCTTAATTGATGAAGTCATCAAACGTCGCTAAGATGTCCGTGAATCATGAGGTGAGAGTATGGCAAGAATAGACGAACAAATCAGATGCTCGTTTTGTAATAAGTCACAGTCACAGGTACGTAAGTTGATTGCGGGTCCGAATGGAGCTTATATTTGTGATGAATGTGTCGAAGTCTGCACAGAGATCATTGAAGAAGAACTTCGTTATGACAATGGTGAAGACTTGAATCCATTTTCTGGTATTAACCTTCTGAAACCAGAAGAGATTAAAGCGTTTTTGGATGAATATGTTATTGGACAGGAACAGGCAAAGAAAGTATTGTCTGTTGCTGTTTACAATCACTATAAGAGAATCATGGCAGGAAGAGAGATGGGAGTAGAACTTGGAAAAAGTAATATTCTCATGCTCGGACCTACTGGATGTGGGAAGACATTGCTTGCACAGTCTCTCGCAAAGATTCTGAATGTTCCATTTGCAATTGCTGACGCTACTGCGTTGACAGAAGCTGGATATGTTGGAGAAGATGTGGAAAACATTTTGCTTAAGATTATTCAGGCAGCAGATGGAGACATTGAACGTGCAGAATATGGAATTATTTATATTGATGAGATTGATAAGATTACAAGAAAATCTGAGAATCCATCAATCACAAGGGATGTATCCGGTGAGGGTGTACAGCAGGCACTTCTGAAAATTATCGAAGGAACTGTTGCAAGTGTGCCACCACAGGGTGGAAGAAAACATCCACATCAGGAAATGATTCAGATTGATACAACTAACATTCTGTTCATTTGCGGTGGAGCCTTTGAAGGAATTGACAAAATTATTGAAAAACGTATTGACCAGAAATCCATTGGATTTAATGTTGAAATTGCAGCGAACCATGAACATGATGTGGATAAACTGTTAAAGCAGATTCTTCCACAGGATTTGATCAAGTTTGGTCTGATTCCTGAATTAGTAGGTCGTGTTCCAGTGAATGTTGCATTGGAAATGCTGGATAAAGATGCGTTGGTTCGTGTTCTTACAGAACCAAAGAATGCGATTGTAAAACAGTATCAGAAGATGCTGGAATTAGATGGTGTGGATCTTCAGTTTGAGGATGAGGCATTGGAAGAAATCGCTGAAACATCATTAAAACGTAGAACTGGTGCCAGAGGTCTGCGTGCAATCATGGAAAATATTATGATGGATATTATGTATCAGGCACCGTCAGATGAGACGTTAAAATCATGCTGTATTACAGGTGATGTAGTAAAAGGAATCGGAGAACCATTGTATCTTCATACAACAGATGATTCTTTAAATGCATAATATGGGGCGGGTGCAAAGGTTTATTGTGCCCGCCTGTTTCTTTGAATATGAGAATGGATAAAAGTTTGCGAAATGACTTCGGCAGTAGTATGTGCAGAAGTCAGGAATCGTGATATGATATAGATAAAGAAAGACAGGAGAACAAGATGGAGAGAGAGATTATGAACTTGCCGACGCTGGCTTTGCGAGGAAAAGTAGTAATGCCAGAAGAAGTAACACATTTTGATGTCAGTCGTGAAAAATCTTTACAGGCAATCGAACATGCAATGTTGGAAAATCAGAAGATTTTCTTGGTTACTCAGAAAGAAGTAGAGATGGAAGACCCTGGATTTGAAGATGTACAGAAAGTTGGATGTGTTGCAAGCATTAAACAGATTGTAAAATTAACGAAAAAGATGAATCGAATTCTTGTGTCTGGTGAGACGAGAGCAAGATTAGATTCTTTCACACTTGAGGAACCTTATCTTCGTGCGAATATTGAGACAATGGAAGATGTGGACACTTCTGTAGAGGAAGTAGGAGCGGACATGAATCCATTGAATTTGGAAGCAATGATCAGAGGATTGAGAGATATTTACAAAGAATATCTTGCCAAAAATCCAAAGACGATGAAAGAATTGATTGCTCAGATTGAACAAACGGAAGATATGACGAAGCTTGTGAACATTATTGGAGCGAGCCTTCCAATGTCGATTCCAGATAGACAAGCACTCTTGGAAGAAACGAATGTCATGCGCAGATATGAAATATTGTCTGAAAAGGTTGTGCATGAGATTCAGGTGAGCAACATCAAGGAAGAATTACAGGCAAAGATCAAAGAACGTGTGGATAAACACCAGAGAGAATACATTTTACGAGAAGAACTGAAGGTGATTCGTGAAGAACTCGGAGATAACAGTCTTCTGACAGATGCGGATGAGTTCCAGCAGGCTGCAGAGGCATTGGAGGCATCTCAGGAAGTGAAAGAAAAGCTGGAGAAGGAGATTAAACGTTTCCGCAATTCCATGAACAGCCCGGCTGAAACTGGAGTGATTCGCACTTATATTGAGACCATGCTTGAGATGCCTTGGGATAAAATGAGCGAGGAACACAAAGATATCGCTTATGCGAAGCAGGTATTGGATGAAGAACATTACGGACTTGAAAAAGTAAAGGAGAGAGTGCTGGAATTCCTTGCAGTTCGTGCACTTACGAAAAAAGGAGACAGTCCAATCCTTTGTCTGGTAGGACCACCGGGAACAGGAAAAACGTCCATTGCCAAATCGTTGGCGAAGGCATTGAAAAAGGAATATGTAAGAATTTCTCTTGGTGGTGTGCGAGACGAAGCGGAAATTCGTGGACATCGTAAGACTTATGTTGGAGCAATGCCAGGAAGAATCGCGGTAGCACTGAAGAGCGCAGGGGTGAAAAATCCACTGATGCTTTTGGATGAGATTGACAAAGTAAGTAATGATTACAAGGGAGATACATTCTCAGCATTACTGGAAGTCCTGGACAGCGAACAGAATTATAAGTTCCGTGATCATTATCTGGAGGTTCCAGTTGATTTGTCAGAGGTACTTTTTGTAACGACTGCAAATTCTCTGCAGACAATTCCAAGACCATTGTTAGACCGAATGGAAGTCATCGAAGTAAGCAGTTATACAGAAAACGAGAAACTTCACATTGCTATGGAGCATTTGATTCCAAAACAGCTGAAACGCCATGGTTTGACACCGGAACAGTTGACAATCAGCAAGAAGGCATTGTGGAAAATCGCAGTGAATTATACGAAAGAAGCTGGAGTTCGTCAGCTTGAGAGAATGATTGGAAATATTTGCAGAAAGGCTGCAAGAGAAATCTTAGAAAGTGGAAAACGTTCTGTAAAGGTAACAGAAAGAAATCTGGAACATTTCCTTGGAAAAGAAATTTACAGCTATCAGCTTGCAAATGAAACAGATGAAGTGGGAATTGTTCGTGGGCTTGCATGGACCAGTGTCGGAGGAGATACGCTTCAAATCGAAGTAAATATTATGCCGGGAGAAGGGGAAATTCTGCTGACAGGCCAGCTTGGCGATGTGATGAAAGAATCCGCAAGAACGGGAATCAGTTACATCCGTTCAATTTCCAAAGAACAGCAGATTCCAGAGAATTTCTTCAAAGAACATGACGTACATATGCATATTCCAGAAGGAGCAGTTCCAAAGGATGGTCCATCTGCCGGAATTACGATGGCGACAGCTATGGTGTCAGCAATCACGGGAAAGAAAGTACGTGCGGATGTAGCTATGACTGGAGAAATTACACTTCGTGGAAGAGTGCTTCCAATTGGAGGATTGAAAGAAAAGCTTCTAGCGGCAAAAAATGCAGGAATCAAAACAGTGCTGATTCCAAAAGAAAATAAAAAAGATGTGGATGAATTATCTCAGGAGATTACAAAAGGACTGGAAATCATCCCTGTGTCACATATGAATGAAGTGCTGGAAATTGCACTGGTAAAAGAATAGTGAGGGTATTATGGTAATTAAAAATATTAATTTGGAAACCGTATGTGGAATTACAAGTGTGCTTCCGGATAATCAATTTCCGGAAATCGCATTTGCTGGAAAATCAAATGTTGGAAAGTCATCATTGATCAATGCGCTGATGAATAGAAAATCTTACGCAAGAATTTCAGCAACACCTGGAAAAACACAGACAATCAACTTTTATAACATTAATAGTGAGATGTATCTGGTTGACCTTCCAGGGTATGGATATGCAAAAGTATCTGAGCAGGAAAAAATTAAGTGGGGAAAATTAATCGAAAAATATTTGCACAACTCCAAACAGTTGAAGGCAGTATTCTTATTGATTGACATTCGTCATGATCCTTCTGCAAATGATAAGATGATGTATGATTGGATCGTACAGATGGGATACAATCCAATTATCATTGCAACAAAATTAGACAAGATTAAAAGAAGTCAGCTTCAGAAACAGATGAAAGCAATCAAGCAGGGATTGAATCTAGTTCCTGGAACAGTGATTATTCCATTTTCATCTGTAACAAAACAGGGAAGAGACGAAATCTGGGAACTTGTAGAAACAGAATTTCTTTCAAAAGACGAAGTGGAGTGATTGGATGGAAATCAGTTATCGTGAACAACTTGGAGATCATCGACCATATTGGAAGGTTATTGTAAGCCTGGCATTTAGTGTGCTTGCAACGGTAATATGCGTAGGAGTGGGAATCAGCCTGGTTTGGTTCTTTATGCCGTTTGTAGTAGGTTGGTTTATTGCATTTCTAGTAAGTCCGATTGTAAACTGGTTGGAAAAACGGCTGAAGATTGTAAAGAAGCTTGGGTCTGCACTCACAATCATACTTGTACTCGGTGCTGTGATAGGAATCATTTATTTTGCAGTAAGCCAGATTGGACGTGAGGTCAGTACGTTATTGCAAAATCTGCCAGATTTGTACAATAGTATGGAAAATGGAATGGAGAGCATTGGTCAGGGAATGACGGGTGTACTTGAAAAATTCCCACTGTGGGTACAGCAGGGGATTCACCAGATTGTCAGCAATTTTGATACAGCGATGGGGGAACTGATGAACAAAATCAGTGAACCAACTGTAACAGCAGCAGGAAACTTTGCAAAGAAGATTCCGTCAATTTTTGTGGGAATTATTGTAGCAATTCTTTCTGCATATTTCTTCGTTGCAGAGCGTGAGAATCTCATTGTAATGATGAAGAAAATCTCCCCAGATCCAATTGTAAAACGTATGACGATTGTAATGAGTGGGCTGAAATATGCAGTTGGAGGATATTTCTTAGCACAATTGAAAATCATGGGTGTAATGATGGTGCTTTTGATTGTAGGGTTTGCAATAATAGGAATTGATTTTTCATTTTTGCTGGCATTCCTGATAGCATTTTTGGATTTTCTTCCATTTTTTGGAACGGCGATTTCTTTTGTGCCATGGGCAATTTATGAATTTATGACAGGAGATTACCGAAGAGCAATTTGCTTATTGGTTCTGTATGCTGTCACACAGCTGGTGCGACAAGTCCTGCAGCCGAAATTCGTAGGAGATAGCGTAGGGCTGAATCCGTTGCTGACATTATTCTTAATTTATATTGGATATAAAGTAGGAAGTGTGTTGGGAATGATTTTTGCAGTTCCTGTGGGAATGATTGTGATTAATCTGTATAAATCAGGAGCGTTTGATTACATTTTAGATGATGTGAAAATACTGACAGAAGGCGTCCTAAGCCTGCGAAAGTAAAAAAATTGTACAATATCGAGCCGCTTGATTTTGGGTGGAAATGACCTTTGAAAGTTCTCGCGGAAAATGAAAGTGAAGATCCGGTCAGAATTTTTAGATTCTGGTCGGATTTTTTGTCTATCTGGGAGCAACTGTGCTATACTGTCTGTTATGAATGAAAAGAGACGGTTTGGAGGAAGAGATGAAAGTAATTTTTCTGGATATTGATAACACATTGCTGAGTTTTAATGAATATGTGAAGCAGACAATGAAAACTGGGTTTGCAGAGTTTGGTTTGAAAGCTTACGAACCGTACATGTATGATTTGTTTACGGAGGAAAATAATAAGCTTTGGCGACAGATTGAAGATGGAACTCTCACCTTTCAGGAACTTGAGAAAATCAGATGGAACAAGGTCTTTGAGGCAATCGGTATTTCTTTTGATGGTGTGGTATTTGAAAAATATTTCCGTGAAGCACTGCATGAGAGCGCGATTCCAGAAGAGGGAGCGTATGAACTTCTGGAATATTTGAGCCAAAAGTATATTGTCTGTGCGGCGAGTAACGGACCTTATGAACAGCAGATTCACCGGTTGGAGATTGCGAATATGAGGAAATATTTTGATTACATATTTGTTTCGGAACAAGTAGGTGCATCAAAGCCAGCAACAGCGTTCTTTGATTATGCCTTCCGGGAAATCAATCAGGACAGGGAGGAACCAATTGCACCAGAAGAGTGTCTGATGGTTGGAGATTCTCTTACTTCTGATGTGGAAGGTGGACGTAGATATGGGATGAATACTTGCCTATATCAAAAGATGGTGTGGTATTTGAAAAATATTTCCGTGAAGCACTGCATGAGAGCGCGATTCCAGAAGAGGGAGCGTATGAACTTCTGGAATATTTGAGCCAAAAGTATATTGTCTGTGCGGCGAGTAACGGACCTTATGAACAGCAGATTCACCGGTTGGAGATTGCGAATATGAGGAAATATTTTGATTACATATTTGTTTCGGAACAAGTAGGTGCATCAAAGCCAGCAACAGCGTTCTTTGATTATGCCTTCCGGGAAATCAATCAGGACAGGGAGGAACCAATTGCACCAGAAGAGTGTCTGATGGTTGGAGATTCTCTTACTTCTGATGTGGAAGGTGGACGTAGATATGGGATGAATACTTGCCTATATCAAAAGGGAGTAGGTGCGAGTGTGCCGGAAGGGGTGCATATGACTGCGGATTTGAGAAAACTGATGTTGTGGCTGTAAAAAAACTACGATAAAATAGTTTGATAGGAGACGAGAATATGAGTGCAAAGAAAACAAAAGATTTAACAACAGGGAGTCCTTTTAAACTGATTTTAGGATTTACGATTCCAATGTTATTTGGATATCTTTTTCAACAATTTTACAACATGGTAGATTCAATCATTGTCGGTCAGTGCCTGGGAGTATCTGCTCTGGCAGCGGTAGGTTCCACTGGTTCTATTAATTTTATGATTAATGGATTCTGTATTGGTGTGAGTAGTGGATTTGCAATTCCAATTGCTCAGAGATTTGGTGCTGGCGATTATAAGAATATGCGAAAATATGTAGCTACTTCTGTATGGCTATCTGCAGGATTTTCAGCGATCATGACTGTAATTGTGGGAATGTTATGTATGAATATTCTGGAATGGATGAATACACCAGCAGATATTATAGATGGAGCCTATGCGTATATTTTTGTAATCTTTCTTGGTATTCCAGTTACATATTTTTATAACCTTTTGGCGGGGATTATCCGAAGTCTTGGTGATAGCAAAACGCCTGTATATTTTTTGCTGTTGTCTTCTGGGCTCAATATTGCTCTCGACTTCTTTACAATTCTTGGGTTAGGAATGAATGTAGAAGGACCGGCACTCGCGACAGTGTTTTCACAGGGGGTGTCAGCGGTACTTTGCTATTTTTACATGAAAAAACATTTCTCAATTTTGCAAATGTCAGAAGATGAGAGAAGATTTGACAGAAAGAAAGCAAAAAACCTTTGCATGATGGGAATTCCAATGGGACTGCAGTATTCTATCACAGCAATTGGTAGTGTCGTACTTCAAACGGCGGTTAATTCGCTGGGATCTCTTGCAGTGGCAGTTGTGTCAACGTCGAATCGTGTAAGTATGTTTTTCTGCTGCCCATATGATGCGTTGGGAGGAACGATGGCAACTTATGCAGGACAAAATGTGGGAGCACAAAAATTGGACAGAGTGAGAGAGGGCGTAAAAATTGCAAATTTGATTGGATTTGCTTACGCAGCTGTTGCATTTATCATCCTGTTCGCGACTGGAGATAAACTGGCATTGTTATTTATGGACGGAAGTGAGACAGAAATTATCCGCCAGATACACCAGTTCTTGGTTATAAATGGTTCTTTCTATTGTTTCCTTACTATGGTAAATGTAGTGCGCTTTGCTATTCAAGGAATGGGATTCAGCGGTTTCGCAATTCTGGCAGGTGTATGTGAAATGATTATGAGAACGATTGTTGGATTTTTCCTTGTTCCATTGTTTGGCTTTTTGCCAGTTTGTTTTGCCAGTGGAACGGCGTGGATTGCCGCAGATTTGTTTTTAGTGCCAGCATTTTACTATTGCTTGCGAAAATTAAAGCGACAATTTGAAGCGGAAAATATTGGAGAAATTTCATACAAATGAAAATAACCATTGTAAAACAAGCTGTGGGAACGTATAATAGATTACGAAAGTGTCGAAAAAATGAAAAGATGGGAAAGAAAATGGAAAGTATTATTATAGGAATTGCCGGAGGATCCGGATCTGGAAAATCAACATTTACAAACAGAGTAAAAAAATATTTTGGGGATGATGTAGTTGTAATGTATCATGACAACTATTATCGCAGACAGGATGGAATTTCATTCGAAGAGCGTGTGAAAGTAAACTATGACCATCCCGATTCTTTGGAGACAGATCTTTTGGTGGAACATTTAAAAATGCTAAAGGCTGGAACAGCAATCGAATGTCCAGTATATGATTATAGTATGCATAATCGTTCGTCTGAAGTTCTTCATATTGAACCAAAGCCAGTAATCTTAGTAGAGGGAATTTTGCTTTTGGCAGATCCAAGAATCCGCGAACTTCTGGATATCAAGGTGTATGTAGAAGCAGATGCTGATGAAAGAATCTTACGAAGAATTTCCAGAGACGTAGAAGAACGTGGAAGAGATCTGAACGGAATTATCGAACAGTATTTGACCACAGTAAAACCAATGCACTACTTATATGTAGAGCCAACAAGAGCGAAAGCAGATATTATCATTAACAGTGGAAAGAATGATGTGGCATTTGATCTCTTTGTTTCAAAGATTAAGCAGCTTTTAGAAAGCAGAAAGATGTGGAAGACAGAACTTTAGGAGGTCAGGATTATGAATGAGAATACCAGAAAAAGAAATGCATGTCTCGCACAGACAGTAATTAAGGGATTAGAATCTCGTAATATGTCAGGATACTATGCGGAGAGCAAGGAAGAAGCACTGGCTCAGGCGTTAGAATTGATTCCAGAAGGAAGCAAGATTGCGATGGGTGGATGTGTAAGTGCCAATGAGATTGGATTGATTGATGCGCTGCAGAGTGGAAACTATCAGTACATTGACCGCAGTAAGTTGGAACCAAGAGAAGGTTTGTTGGCAGCGTATGATGCAGATGTGTTTCTCTCCAGTGCGAATGCAATGACAGATGATGGAATTTTAGTGAATATTGATGGGAATTCCAATCGTGTATCTTGTATTGCACAGGGACCAAAAAAGGTAGTTTTCATCGTTGGAATGAATAAAGTCTGTAGTGATCTTGATGGAGCGATGAAGCGCGCAAGAAACGTAGCAGCTCCTGCGAATGCACAGAGATTTGAAGTGAATACTCCATGCAAAAAAACTGGAAAGTGTTTTGACTGTAAATCACCAGATACAATTTGCTGTCAGTTTTTGATTACTAGATTTTCCAGACACGTGGGAAGAATTCACGTGATTTTGGTAAATGATAATTTGGGATTTTAGAAAGTCCTAAGAATTTAAGAATGAATTAAGATACACAGTCACGAAAAGGGCTGTGTATTTTTCTATCTTGTGGTACAATAACCGAAAGTGAATGATAGGGGAGAATAAGAATTCATTGGAGGTTCAAAAGATGAATCAGAAAGGAAAATTTTGGTGGGTTGTACTTTGGTTAGCGCTTGCGCTGATCTGTATTTCATATGGAATGATCGTGAAAGCATTGGATAATGGAACGAAGTTCTATCTGCTTTGGATTGTGATAGGAATTGGATGTATATTTCTGGCGGCAGCTGTTTATTTTTCCTTGTGGAAGAAACTTCCATCTGTACTGCGAAAGGGAATTCTTGGAGTCATCTGTCTGGGAATTATTAGCTTTGTAGGAATCGAAGGATGTGTATATCATGGATTCTTTCAACAGGGAGAAGAAAATCTGGATTATATCATTGTACTGGGAGCGCAGGTTCATGTGAACCGACCAAGCACAGTGTTAAGATATCGCCTTGACCGGGCAATCAAATATTTGGAAGAAAATCCAGAAACGATATGTATCTTGTCCGGTGGACAGGGAGCGAATGAACCATTTCCAGAAGCGGAAGGAATGGCAGACTATATGATGCGAATGGGAATTCCGGAAGAGCGTTTGATTCTGGAGAAGGAATCAACAAATACAGCGGAGAACATTTCGAATAGTATGGAATTTATGGATGAAGATGCTTCCGTAGGAATTGTGACAAATAATTTTCATGTGTTCCGAGGGGTTCTGACAGCCAAGCGGGAAGGGCTTACGAATGTATGTGGAATTGCAGCAAATACTACGAAAAAATACTTACCGAATAATATGCTTCGAGAATATTTGGCAGTGATAAAATTTTTCTTACCGGGATAAGGAAAGAGAAAAGGAGAATTACGATGACAGAAAAAGAACGCATGCTATCCGAACAACTATACATATGTAGTGATGCGGAGCTGGCAAGTGATAGCAAACGCGCCAGAAGATTGACGAGAAGACTAAATCAGACAACAGAAGATGAGATAGAAGAGCGTCGAGAAATTTGCAAGGAATTATTTGGAAAGATTGGAGATAAATTCTGGATTGAGCCTCCATTTCGTACAGATTATGGATGCAATACTTATATTGGAGAGAATTTGTACATCAATTACGACTGTATCATCATTGATGTAGCGAAGGTATATATCGGAGATAATGTATTTTTTGGACCGAGGGTAGGTATCTACACTGCGGGGCATCCGATTGACGCGGAAGTGAGAAATGCACAGCTTGAGTTTGGGAAAAGCGTGCGAATTGGAAATGATGTATGGGTTGGCGGCAACACAGTATTTAACCCGGGAGTTACGGTAGGAGATAACGTGGTGATTGGTTCCGGTTCAGTTGTTACGAAAGATATCCCTAGCGGAGTAGTGGCAGCAGGGGTGCCGTGTCGCGTAATCCGGAAAATTACGGAAGAAGACCGCGCATACTGGAAACAACAGGCAGAACGTTATTACGCAGATAAAGAAGAGTAGAAGATATGGAAGCAAACATAAGGTGGTTAGATGATCCGGAAGTGTTTCGAGTTCATCAGCTGGATGCGCATAGTGACCATAAGTACTATGCAAACGATGAAGAAATGAAAATGAAGGAAAGCAAATGGGAACTGTCATTAAATGGAGAATGGCAGTTTTGCTTTCGGAAGAATGTGAAGAGCAGACCAGAACATTTTTATGAGGAAGATTATGACACGCAGGCATTTGATAAGATTCAAGTTCCGGGGCATATTGAACTGGCAGGCTACGACCAGATTCGCTATATCAATACCATGTATCCGTGGGAAGGGAAATCCTATCGACGTGCAGCGCACAGTTTGGAAAATGCTGGAACTGGTGAGGGAATGTTCAGTGAAGCAGAGTATAATCCGGTTGGTGCTTACAGAAGAACCTTTGACCTTCCAGAGGAAATGAAAGGGAAACGAATCCGCATCTGCTTTGCAGGCGTGGAACAGGCAATGTATGTGTGGTTAAACGGAAAGTTCGTAGGATATGCAGAAGATAGCTTTACACCGTCCGAATTCGACTTAACGCCGTACATCCGGGAGAAGGGAAATGTTCTTGCAGTGCAGGTTCACAAGATGAGCACGGCAGCATTTTTAGAAGATCAGGACTTTTTCCGTTTTTTTGGAATCTTTCGAGATGTGACGCTGAAGGCAATTCCGGAAGTGCATGTGGAAGACTTGTGGATTCATCCAGAACTCCATGCGGATAATCAGTGTGGAACGGTGACCTGGAAGGTGCGCATTTCCACAGAAAGAGAAGAAAAGATTGGTGTCCGACTGGTGCTGAAGGATGGGGAAGGTGAGACGCTCCTTTGTAAACAAGTGGAAGCAGAAAATCTGGGAAAAATCAAGTGCATACATGCAATTGCCGAAGTAGAATCCGTAAAGCCATGGGAGAATGGACAGCCTTATCTGTATCATGCGGTTGTGGAGGTTTATAACCAACAAGAACAATGTGTGGAAGTGGTACCATATGATATCGGGTTCCGAAGAATTGAGCTTCGAGAGAACGTCATTTACCTGAACGGAAAACGGTTGGTTCTGACAGGTGTGAATCGTCATGAATGGAGTGCGAAGACAGGGCGCTGTATTGGGACAGAGGAAATGGAGTCTGACCTTGCATGTATGCAGAAAAATCATATGAATGCAGTGAGAACCTGCCATTATCCGAATCAGATTCCGTGGTATTATATGTGCGATGAGGCAGGGATCTATGTGATGGCAGAGACGAATCTGGAAAGTCATGGATCGTTCCAAAAATTGGGCGAAATTGAGCCTTCCTGCAATGTGCCAGGATCTATTTCGCAGTGGAAGGCAGCAGTGGTGGACCGAGTGAGAAGCAATTTCGAAACTTTGAAGAATCATCCATCGATTTTGTTCTGGTCTTTAGGAAATGAATCCTATGCCGGGGATGGCATCGGGGCAATGAATAGCTATATAAAGGCGCAAAGGGACGGACGACTGACACATTATGAAAGTGTCATCTACTGTCCGGAATATCAAGAGACGATTTCAGATGTGGAGAGTCATATGTATGCAACACCGGAAGCGGTGAGAGCGTATTTGGAAGATGATCCGAAGAAACCATATTTACTCTGTGAGTTTATGCATAATATGGGGAATTCAATGGGCGGACTAGGATCTTACATGGAGCTGTTGGATCAGTATGAAGGGTATCATGGAGGATTTCTGTGGGATTTCATTGATCAGGCGCTCTGGGTGAAAGATGAAGTGACTGGAAAGGATGTGCTCCGATATGGTGGGGATTTTGATGATCGCCCATCAGATTATGAATTTTCAGGAAATGGTTTGCTATTCGCAGATCGGAGAGAAAAACCAGCAATGCAGGAAGTGAGATATTATTATGGATTGTACAAATAAATCCCCGCTGCGGGTAGTATATGGTGATGTTACCGTCGGCGTTCACGGAAAGGAACATTCGTATATATTCTCCTATGCACAAGGAGGATTGGAGTCCTTGGTGAAACAGGGGATGGAGTGGCTGTATCGCGCGCCGAAGCCTACATTTTGGCGTGCACTGACGGATAATGATCGCGGCAGTCAATTTCACATCAAAAGTGGAATGTGGCTGGCAGCAGATCAATTTATCGAATGTGTGGATGTAGAAGTCTGGATGGACGGTATTTCTCAGGGGAAGCCATGTGCACCAAAAAATAATTGCTACGGCGGAGATGTATTTGCCGAAAAAATGGTTGTGAAGTACACCTATCGAACCATTACAAATCCTTCGGTACTGGTTTGGGTTACTTACACGATAGATCGAACCGAACAATTGCATGTGGATGTGCGGTATGGAGGTGCAAAGGGTGCACCGCAGCTGCCGGTGTTTGGCTTGCGATTCCAGATGCCAACTTTGGCAGAACGTTATCGTTACGAAGGTTTGTCGGGAGAAACTTATCCGGATCGAAAGAGAGGCGCTGAGAAGGGAATTTATGAAATTGATGAAGTGAGCTTGACGCCGTATCTTGTGCCGCAGGATTGTGGGATGCATATGGATACGGAGTGGCTGGAAATTTACAGAAGCACTAATCTTGACAATCGTAGACAGGAGAAACGAGAGCAAAGCCTGAGAATTGAAAAAGCCAGGGAGACATTTGCATTTTCCTGCCTTCCTTATACCGCGTTGGAAATCGAAAGTGCAACGCATCAGGAAGAACTTCCACCGGCTAGAAGGACAGTTCTGTGCGTGTATGGAGCTGTGCGAGGTGTTGGTGGAATTGACAGTTGGGGCAGTGATGTGGAAACGTCGTATCAGATTAGCGGAGAAGAAGAAATTCAATACGCATTTGTCATAAAATAAGAAAATGGTACAGAAAGTGGAAATCCACGTGACTGTACCATTTTTTTTATTTATATTTCTTATTCAGTGAGAAGCCACGTCCACGTACTTCGCTTACGTGACTGATAATGATAAAACTTTCCGGATCAATTTTCTGGATCAGCTTTTTCACTCTTGGAAGTTCACGGTTGGAGATTACACTGAGCACAACTTCTGTGCTAGCATTTGAAAAACCACCTTTGGCTTCCAAAATTGTAACACCGCGGTCGATGTCACTTAAAATAGTTTGACGAATATCGTCAGCCTTTTTACTAACAACCTTGAGTTCCGTCTTAGAAGTTCCAAGCATCAACATTTTATCCAAAACCATAGTATAAATCATGACTAATACAATTCCGTATAAAATATTTTCCGCAGGGCGGAAGATTGCCTGTGAAAATAAAATACAGACATCAAATGCATACATACTGACAGAAACCGGAATGTGGAGCGTCTTCTGCAGTACTAACGGCGGAATATCCATACCACCAGTGGAAGCGCCGGAGCGGATGACGATTCCAAGAGAAATTCCAATTCCAAGCCCTGTGAAAATCGTACAGAGCAAAAGATCGTCTGTTAATTGATAATTTCCAACAAGCTTCTCGAAAAATTCCAAAAAGAATGGATACAAGAAGGTACTTGCAAGGGTGGTGAAAGCAAACGTTTTCCCCAAAATGAAGAAACCAAGAATCAACATGGCAACATTAAAAATCAAAACAAATCCAGAAATCTGGATGCCAAAGAGATAATTAATAGTCAAAGCCATACCGGTGGTTCCTCCAGTGACCAATCCCGATGGAAGCAAAAATAATGTGACAGTAAGAGCATAGAGTGCATTACCGGCAACAACAGATAAAAGCGATAGTGCGGTCTGTGCCTTAGATTTCTTTTCGTTCATATGTACTACCTCTCAATCAAATATGTGTCATTTGGCAATAAAAAAACGTCTGTCAGGAATTTTCCCTAACAAACGTGGATCAAGGCATCGCCTAATACGGTTAATATTTTATAGAAGACAGGGGGAAATGTCAAGGGGATTTGCAATTTAGGACGTAGCCTTTTTCAAAAAGGCTACGTCCTAAATTGCAAAATGCCCTGTACCAAAATGAAAATTATCGACATTTTCTACTACTGCATTGGCGGTTATGCTATAATGATTCCAGTTGAGTATTTTTTGGAGGTTTACAATGAAGAAACAAGAAATAGCAAAGGAAATTGCAATTCTCACGGTTGCAGTTGCCATCATCTCGGCAGCAGTATTCTTTTTCCTGGTGCCAAGCCAGACGGCAGTTAGTAGTATTTCGGGATTAGCGATCATCCTGTCGAATTTTATTCCGCTGACAGTATCGGAGATCACATTCGTCCTGAATGTGGGACTGTTGATCGTCGGATTTTTAATCTGTGGAAGGGAATTCGGATATAAGACGGTATACACGTCCGTGATGCTTCCAGTGTTCCTTAGAATCTTCGAGATTCTTCTGCCAAACAATCAGTCCATGACAGGAGACGCGACGTTGGATGTACTGGCGTACATTCTTGTGGTCAGCATCGGTCTAAGTATTTTGTTTAACCGCAATGCATCTTCCGGTGGGATTGATATTATCGCGAAGATCATGAACAAGTTCTTCCATATCGAGCTGGGAAAGGCAATGTCAATTGCGGGGATGTGCGTAGCACTTTCGTCAGCATTTGTATATGATAAGAAAACTGTGGCTTTGAGTGTCATCGGAACGTATTTTAATGGAATCGTATTGGATTATTTTATTTTCGGGCAAAATGAGAAGAAACGCGTATGTATCATTTCAAAGAAAAAGGATCAAGTTCGCGAATTTATTTTGCATGAGCTTCACAGCGGAGCAACGATTTACGAGGCATATGGCGCTTACAGTATGGATAAACGTGACGAGATTATTGCAATTGTGGACAAGCAGGAGTATCAGAAACTGATGACGTTTATGAATGCCAATGATCCGGACGCTTTTATGACAGTGTATTCGGTGAGCGATATTCGTTACAAACCGAAACGATAGGAAGGACTTGAAAATCATGAAGAGAAAATGGATAACTGGGGGATTCTACATCTGCCTGTTTGCAATGTACCTGATTCCATGGATTACAGTGGGTGAGGAATCCTACAGTGTGTTCCAGTTCATCAGTCATCCGATAAAGGAACAGCTGGAAAACTGGGCAAATATAGGGATTCTCAGTGCCGATGTGCAGACCCTGACAGTTGGAATTGGAATTGAAATTGCGCTGATGGGGCTGCTTCTGGTGTTGAGTATCATCTATGTGTTGGAAATTTTCTGCGGAAAGAAGTGGCCAATCAATATGCTAACGCTGTTTGCAGGCGTGCTGGTGTCATATTATCACCATCAATTTCCAGGAACGCTGAATGATATTTGTGGCGGAAGTCCCAAATCTGTTGTCTGTTCCATGATGTTTTTGATGCTTCCATCTATAGAATTTTTTACGGTCATGATTGTCGAACGTTGGCAGGAGACGGTGAAGGAAGTTAAGGAATATCAACAAGCAGAAGCAGACCGAAAGAAGGAACGAAAAGAGCGACTGGCTTTTGCGGGAAGATACAATGTTCCGTTTTATCGTGTGGTGTGGAAAAATTTCAAGAGTAACTGGAAAGATTACATTTTACTTCTGTTCTGCAGCAGCTTGATTTTTAGCTTTGTAGTGACAGGATTTGGAATTCAGAGATTACTGTCACGAGAGTACCATATGGAAAATATTCAGGCGCTGAGTGAGCTGAATGCTATTTTGCTAAATGCAATCCTTCCACTTGCAGTGATTTCCGTTTTTATTATCATATTATTGCTTTTTTACTATTTGAAATGCAGAGCAAAGAACTACGGTGTATTTTTGACACTTGGTATGCGAAGAAAGGCATTATACTATTTTGCCGGACTTGAATTTTTCTCTGTATTTGTGATTTCTGCGCTGATTGGTGGATGTGTTGGAAGCCTTGTGCTATTCTTATTTACGAAAAATTCAATATGGATTTTAGGGACAGCGATTCCTTTCTCCGCAGTAGGAATTCGTATATACTTTTCTTCACTCGGAACCGTGCTGATTGTGTATGGAATTTCTGCAATGGCAGCGCGAGACATTTTTGTAGATTTTAATGTTGGAAAATCAACGGATTTGCGTGCGATTGGTGAAAAAATAATTTTGAAACATCGAAAACCAGTGCTTTTGGCAGGACTTTTGATTTGTGGAAGTTGTATATGGAGTTATGGACAAATTCGAAATTATGAGAAAGTGAGCTTGTTGTTAGTATTTTTTGCAGGGCTGTTTCTTGTGATTCGATATGGCCTTGCAGAGTATCTGTTAGCTGCAAGAAAGAAAAAAGGATATTTGAAAAAAGTTGTGACAAGAAGTCAGCTTTTCCATCAGTCCAAAACAAGTGCAGGATATATGTTTGCGGTGGCAGTGATTCAGTTCTGCGTGTTGTTTTATTTCTCATTTCAGGTGATTTCCTGTGCGATTGTAGAAGAGGATGATGTGTTGTATCCTTATGATGTCATGTGTTTGGCTGATACAGAGGATCTGGATGTGATTGAAAATATTCAGCAGGAATGTAAGGCTGAGATTATGCAATATCCGATGGTTCGTGTGTCTAATTACGACCCATCTGAGCGAAGAGATGTTGGAGGAGATGCGGAATCTGTGCAAGGACAGCAGATTGGAATTTCCGAGAGCACCTATCATGCGCTCAAGAAGGCTGTGAATCCGGATTATCAGGCGAAAGATTTGGGCTTGGATGATGAGGGCAAGAAAGTCTATCTCGTACATCAGCAGGATAAGTCCACGAAAGCACAACCGATAGACTTTTATGGAAGTGCGAGACGACCTATTTTAAGTGTTAGTTTGCCAGTGGACTATGTAGATATGACTTATGTATCCCATGACTGGGATGATATCAGCTATCATTACCGTGAGATTACAGGAGAAGAAATTGGCAGTTTGACGGGTACATTCCGGCAAGGACTGCGAGAAAATCTAGTTGTATTTTCGGATGCATACTTTGAAGAAGCGCAGGAATTATGGAAAACAACAGATTTGGCAGACGGATTATACACAACACAGGGACTGTTCCACAGAATTGGAAAACGTGTAGAAGATGCAAGAATAAAACAGGGACCCTCTCATCTGATTTTGATTCGCGCAGATGAAAAAGAACTGGATACCATTCTTACAAAACTACAGGAACTTGAAGAACGACACACAGAAGAAAAGAGTTATGATGCATCGGTACTCAGATGTTATACGAAGAAAGATGCTTTGCAGAATCAGCAGACAGAACGTTCTATGAAAATGGTGATGAATTTGCTGATTATTATCATCTTTTTCATTATGAATCTTATCTTGCTTTCAATAAAAATGTTGTCAGAGTTGGATTTGAATCGTAAACGTGCAGAATTTTTGGACTGCATGGGAATGTATCGAAAAGACCGCATTCGACTGCTGAAAAAAGAGGTGCTGGTTCATTTTTATGTGATTCCAGTGATGTTAGCCGTTGTAGCGGCAATGTTATTTACGATTGCTACCTTCCACGGAAGAATGTATGGGGCGGCAGAGCAACAACTGTATTTGAAGTATATGATTCCACTTTGGGGTGTGTATCTGGTGGGAATGTTCATATGCCTTTGGATTTTGACAGTGATTTATGTGAATGCAGTGGAAAAACATAAGAAAAGATAGCACAGTGGAGGAAAAGAAATGCAGGAAATTCTTAAAATAGAGAACTTGATTCGAAATTATGAAAAGCCTTCCAGAGAAGAGAAAAAAGAAGAAATTCGAGTGCTGAAGGGATTAGATCTGACCGTGCGGGAAAAAGAATTTGTAGGTATCATGGGAAAATCAGGTGGTGGAAAATCTACTCTTTTGCGTGTACTTGGTATGATCGACAGACCAACGGAAGGGACGATGTACTTCAAAGGGAAGGAAATTAAGAACTTGTGGAACGATGAACTTTCTGATATTCGCAGAAGAGAAGTCGGGTTCGTATTTCAGGATTTTTACTTAATGGACAGTCTATCTGTGGATGAAAATATTATGCTTCCTATGATTCTGGATAAAGCGGAAGAAGAACAGTGCATGGAGCGTGCAAAAAAATATGAAAATTTATTTGAGATTGAACATTTATCGAAAAAAAATCCTTATGAATTGTCTGGTGGAGAGAAACAGCGCGTGGCAATCTGTCGTGCCCTTGTCAATGATCCGGACTTAATTCTGGCAGATGAGCCGACAGGAAATCTGGATTCAAAATCTGGTGAGATTGTGGTACAGGCATTAGAAGATATCAATGAAAATCTGGGAAAGACCATCGTGATGGTTACACATGATCCACAGGTGGCAAGCAGATGCAAGCGAATTGTATTTTTAAAGGATGGAAGAATTCTGAAAGATATTGAAAAGACAAATGGACAAGAAGCATTTTACCAGGAGATTCTGGAAATGATGCGAGAATTATAGGAGGAACGAAGATGCAGAAGAGAGCATTTGGAAATTGTGGCAATCAAGAAGAAGCAACACTGTATAGTTTTGAAAACAAAAATGGTATGCGAATGGAAGTAATGGACTTTGGTGCAACTTTATATGCACTTTATGTGCCAGATGAAAATGGAGTTCTGCAGGATGTAGTGCTTGGATATGAAGATGCCAGTGTCTATGACAGTGGCAGAGGCACGCATTTTGGAGCGACCGTAGGAAGATGTGCGAATCGTACAGGCTATGCGACATTTACACTGAATGGAAAAACATATCATTTAAATAAAAACTGTGGAGAACATAACCTTCACAGCGGTCCGGATTCTTATAGTCTCCGCATGTGGACAGTGAAACAGGTGGCAGACAACAGCATCACATTTTCCCTCCATAGTCCAGATGGAGATCAGGGCTATCCAGGGGCGTTAGATGTAGATGTTACATATACTTTGACGGAGGAAAATGCCGTGCAGCTTGACTACTGTGTGACAACAGATCAGGATACGCCAGTAAATATTACAAACCACAGTTATTTTAATCTGAATGGACACGATTCAGGAAATATCTTGAATCATCAGCTGTGGGTTGGTGCAGATTATTATACAGGTACGGATGAAAATTCTATTACAACGGGTGAGTTGATACCAGTGGAAGGAACACCAATGGATTTCCGTCAGAAGAAAGCGATTGGACAGGACGTAGAGGCAGATTATCAGGCTCTTCACTGGGCAGGCGGATACGACCATAACTGGTGTATTGATCGTTATGATGGACAGAAATTTGAAAATAGGGAAGTGCGAAAAGTAGCAGAACTTGAGGCCGACGCCAATCAAATCAAGATGGAAGTATATACAGATCTTCCGGGGGTACAGGTTTATATTTCTAACGCATTGACACAGGAACCTGGAAAGCGCGGAGCAGTGTATGCAAAGCGACAGGCAGTTTGCTTTGAAACACAGTATTATCCAAATGCAATCAATCATGAACATTTTGAAGGACCTGTGTGCAAGGCAGGGGAATATTTGAAAACAAGAACAATATACAAATTTGTGTGCAGATAATATGGAGAAAAAACTGCTGTCAGGTTGATGAAAGTACCTGACAGCAGTTTTTTTATTAATGACCACAATTGTGTGAACCACATCCATGACTGCCACAAGTGTGACCTTCTCCGTGTTCGTGATCGTGATGATTACATCTAACGTTTGGATTGTAATCCAATGTTCCGGCTAAGAAAGCATTAACGACCTGGTCAGCATCGCCAGAAACACCGCCATACCAACGAATTCCAGCAGCAGTCAATGCAGCCTGAGCACCGCCGCCAATACCGCCACAAATAAGAACATCTGCCTGCAAAGCGTTCAAAACACCTGCCAGTGCACCATGTCCACTACCGCTGGTATCTACAACTTCAGAAGAAAGAATTTTCCCATCTTCAACGTCATAAATTTTAAACTGCTGTGTGTGTCCGAAATGCTGAAAAATCTGTCCGTTTTCATAAGTAACTGCGATTCTCATATTAAAATCTCCTTTTGCTTTTTGATATTGCTTGTGATAGTGATGTTTGAAACAGTTGCCGCGACCGCACTGGCTATCTCGTCCATCACAAAGTTGAAAATCTCCACCTTCGATTCGAATGGGATGACCATCAATAATACATTGTGCCAGCTTTTTGCGTGCATTTTCATAGATGCGTTGTACAGAGGTTCGAGCAACTTGCATAAAAGAACTACATTCTGCTTGAGTGAAACCTTCGTGGTCAATGAGACGGATGGTTTCGTATTCGTCAATCGTCAGAATGATAGTTTCTTTTTCTGTTCGTTCCTGAACAGGTGCAAATTCCAAGATTTCTGGGAAATGGCATACTTTTCTACATTTGGTTGGGCGTGGCATATGTGTGCCTCCTATCCTTTGCTTAAGTTACCTATATTATAGAGTGGTTATGGACATAAGTCAATAACTGAGGGCTGTGAAAAAAACACGTAACCAAAAGAAATTATTTTCTTTCTTTTGGTCAATAACAAATTTAATGATGTTTTTTGTGTGAATAAAAAGGTTATAGTAGGTGTAATGTTACGAAAGAGCGAAAAGCAATTAATGATTGCTTGCTAGGGAAAAGAATTGGTGCTAACATAAAAGTATAAATATAACGGTATAATTATTACACATACATGAGAGGTTGGTGAAGAAAATGAAAAAGAGAAAAAATATAGTGAAAAAGTTGTTATTTTGTTTACTGCTAACGATGTATTGCTTATCTGTTTTTGGCTGTGAGAAAACGCGGAAAGAAGTGGAAAAGAAAAGTATTACAGAATATTATACAGGAGAACAATTAAAACTGCCACAAGATGCGAATTATATTTGCGATATTTATGAGAAAAGTGATTCCAATTATTTAGCAGTGACAGCATCAGCATCAGGTTTAATTTGGGAAACAGATGATGGTGGACAAAGCTGGGAGAAAGTGACAGAAAAACCTCAAGAAGTTTCCAAGTATTATTTGAATGAAGCTGCATTTGTGGATGATAATTCTGTGTTTTGCGTATTCTTTAATCAAAAAACAGAAGACACAATAGAAGCGGAGTATTACTTGATTACTTTGAATGGAAAATGTGAAAAGGTTGAGCTATCAGGAATTGGAGCTGAAACTGATGCATTTTCGGATATACAAGTGAAGGATTCTCTTGTTTTTGGAAGAGATGAAGAAGGAAAAGCAGTGGCTTTTGACATTGAAAGCGGGAAAAAAGAGCATAGTTATTCTTGCGACATGTACACGAATCTTTATTTCTTCCAGGGAGATGCTATTGTTTTAGTAGGTCCAAATGGAGCTGAAACTTACGACGTGAAAAAAGAAAAGAGAGAAAAAGAGAACACATATGTTGAAGAACAGGTGTATTCTATCGCAAGAAAATCCTCTTCTTATCCAATGAAAGTTTTGGAGGAAAATGAAAAGATTTATTGCATGTCATTAAAAGGTGTTTTTGAAATTGATCAAAAATCACAGAAAGTCACAACTCTCATGGAGGGAAGAGAACAAAGTTTTGGAAATATTAATACATGGTTATACAGTTTCCATGTGTGTTCTGATCAAAACATGATAGCGAGTATGACAACCATGGATGGGGAATGTGAATTATGGTTATATACTTATCAAAAAGAAGGAGTGGAACGAAAGGTCATTGCAAATGAAGTTTCTGTGTATTCTTTGGAGTATGATTCACGTCTTGAAGATGAGATTAATCAATACAATGCAAAAAAGGACGATGGATATGTTGAATATTCCTATGGAACAAATGGAGCAGATTCAGTGACAAAATCAGATGCAATCAAGCAGCTTAATACAGAACTTCTTGCAGGAAAAGGACCGGATATTATTGTTTTGGATGGTCTTTCTGTGAATTCTTATATAGAAAAAGGTGTTTTAGCGGACTTGTCTGAACTTTTGTCTGATGATTATTTGGAAAATGTTTACCAGCCTTACAAGAATGAAAATAGTGTGTATGCAATTCCGCGCTATGTGAAATTAATGGGAATCATGGGAGAAGCAGAAGCGGTGGAATCAGCAGGACAGATTAGAACATTTGCTAATGAAATTGTAAAACTTTATAAAGATAATCCGGAAGAAACAATATTGGATCTTTATTATGACAGTTGCTATATGGATGTACTGTATCAGAGCTATGGCAGTATGTTGCTTGACGATGGGAAAATATCTGAACAGGGATTGGAAGAATTTTACGAAAGCATTAAAAAGATACAAGATGTAGTAATCAAACAATACGAAACTGTAAGTAGAGAAAAAAATGTGAAAAGTGATTTTGACTATTTATACACAGAATCTTGGGATTGGTCATGCCAGGCGGTAGCTGCCAAAGAAGCAAGGTTGACGGTAGGTGGGATTACAAATGTAAATGACTATGCAAAAGCACAAACATATTGTGAGGATAATTCAGAACTTTCATGGGTTATTCAAACAGGAAAAGAAAGTGGTGATTATATTCCTGAACAGATTTTTGGAATAAATGTGAATAGTTCTAATATGGTAGGAGCAAAAGCATATCTTACATACATGCTGTCAGAAGAAGCTTATGATGAAAATGATGGTAACATGCCTGGATTTCCGATTAATAAACATGCATTAAAACATCAAATGGACAATGTGCAGGATTGGTCAGATGAATTCGTGGGAAATACGGGAAAGACAGTTTTATTGCCTGAAATTAAATTTGGAAAACAAGAAGAAAAAAGCTTGTTGAATACTCTGGAAGGACTGAATACCGTATCAGATTCGGATGCAACATTAAAAGAAATTATTATGGAGCAGGCAGAACGATATGTAAATGCAGAAGGAAGTATAGAGGAATGTGTAAAAGAGGCAAAAGAAAAAGCGAATATATATCTGATGGAATAAAAGGGCTTGGGTTTGTACTCCCAAGCCTAATGGGCGTTTTGATTTTTAGCGTGTTACCATTTGTGAATGTTATAAAACTTTCTTTTTCTAATTTATTTACAGGGGAGTGGGTAGGATTTAAGAATTATGAAATGGTAATGAATAACCATGCTTTTTGCTTGGCATTAAAAAATATGCTTGTGTTTCTGTGTTTGTGTGTTCCGCTGCTATGTGTGTTATCGTTCGGATTAGCTACTGGAATCAACAGCCTTACAGAACATAAAAATTGGATGAAAACACTGTTTTTGACCCCGATGATCCTACCGGTGTGTGCGGTAGTTTTGCTAAGTAAAGTATTATTTGATGTGAATGGATTTTTAAATGAAATAATAGGAACAGAAATTGATTGGCTGAATAGCAGCCATGCAATTTTGGCGTTGGTGGCTCTGTACATATGGAAAAATCTTGGGTATACGATGTTACTTTGGTGCGCATCGCTAGAGAGAATTCCAAAAGCAATTTATGAAGCATCTGCCCTGGATGGTGCAAGCAAGAGACAACAACTATGGTATATTACACTGCCTTGCGTGAAAACATCTGGATTTGTAATTGTGGTTATTTCAACCATCAATTCATTTAAGGTGTTTAGAGAATCTTATTTACTTGCTGGAAATTATCCAAATGAAAGCATCTATATGACACAAAACATATTTAATAACTGGTTCGCAGATCTTGCAATTGATAAAATATCGGCAGGGGCCGTTATTATGGTTGGATTCATAGGATGTTTCGTTTTCCTGCTTGAACGATTGTGGCAAAGTGAGGAGAATTAAGATGAAGAAAATTGAAAAAAAGGCGAGAGTAGTAGGAATCAGCTTGTTACTCATGCTACTGTGTGGATTGCCAATTTTATTTTTGGTAGGTGGCTCACTAAAAGGAAATGATGAACTAAATTATCTATTGGCACCAATATTAGTGTCTTCTGGTAACGAAATGCGTTGGACATTATTTCCACAATTCCCAACGTTGAGACATTATCTAGGGGTAATGTTTGATACACCAGAGTTTTGGGTATTGTTTTGGAATTCTGTGAAGATTGTGGGGATGGTATTAATCGGACAAGCGTGCGTTAGTATACCAGCAGCATGGGGACTTGCTAAATATAAGTTTCGTGGGAATCGATTGATATTTCGCATCTATATTTTACTGATGTTGTTACCATTTCAGGCAAAAATGTTATCCGAGTATCTAGTGTTAGATAAATTAAAACTGATTAATACGCAATGGTCAGTGATATTGCCGGGAATATTTTCAACATTTCCAGTCTTTGTTATTTATCAATTTTTCCGTGGGATTCCGCAAGAAATATTAGAAAGTGCAAGGCTAGATGGAGCAAGTGAATGGAGTGTATTTTTGAAAATTGGAATTCCAATTGCGAAAAATGGGATTGTTGCAGCTGCAATCTTAAGCTTTATTGAATATTGGAACATGATAGAACAACCTTTGATTTTTATAAAAAATAAGCGAATATGGCCGCTTTCAATGTATATGCCGGAGATTAGCAAGACACAGATAGGAAGTTCATTTGCGAAAATTGTTGTTACGACATTACCGTTGTTTATTCTTTTTTTGTTGGGGCAGGAGCAGATGCAACAGGGGATTGATATTATGGTTCATAAAGAAAAGGAGTAGAACAGATGAAAAAGAAAAAATGCATAAAATTAGGAGTGACACTGATTTTCGTGTTCATACTTTGCACTTTATTGTCCAGAGGACTTTATAATTCAACGATAGCGAATGTTACGGTAAGCAATGTGCAGACGTATACCATGGATCATAGTATGCAAATGGTTGCGAGATTATACGCAGTGAAGGAAAAGCCTATTTTGGTGAAAGAAGGAATGATTGTTACGGAATTGTACGTGACAGAGGGAGAACAAGTGGAGAAAGGGGATGCGCTTTTACGATTTGATGTGGAGAAAGTCAAAGAACAAGTGGAGGAATATAAAAACGAAATTGCTGTCATAGAATTGCAGATAGAAGAAGCAAAGGAAACAGAAGCTGCACAGCAGAAAAGTAAACAGATTGAGCAAACATATGCAAAGAAAAATAAAGTACAGATTGAGAAAAAATATGAGGAGAATCTCTCAAAAGTAAAAGAAGAGTATGAAAATGCAAAAGCAGAGTACGAAGCATATAAGAAAAATGAAATAGTTGAACAGGAAGAATTAAAGAGACTGAAAGAAGAGGTAGATGCAAAGCAAAAAGAATATAAAGAGTTAAAAACTATGAAGAAGACAGAATTAACCGAAGCAGAAAAAGAAATGAAACTCAGCGAAATTCAAGATGCAACATCTACAAATGCAGAACAATTATTGCTTCAAAAAAATAGTTTGATAAAAAAGAAAGGTAAATTAGAAAAGATATTAAATAAAAAAGGAAAAGTGATAGCAGAGTCTTCCGGTACAATTACAGAAATCAATATCGGAGTAGGAGAAATGACAGCAGAGACAGCAGTAATGCTGATATCAGATAAGAAAAAAGGATATAAAGCGTCAATTCCAATAGACAAAAGTATGGAACAATACATTGATATTGAATCAAAAGTGAGTGTGACCGGAACAAAAAATGGAGAGAAAATACAATCAGAACACGCAAAAATATCCACAATAAAGAGCAATGAAGATGAGCTGGAAGCTGTACTCTTGATAAAGGATAAAAAATTTGAAATCGGAATGAATGTAACGATAGATATAGAATCTGATAGCATTGCTTATGATACATGCATTCCAATTCAAGCGGTTCATCAAGAAGGAGCAGATACCTATTTTATCTACACTTGCGAACGAAAAGATGGAATCCTCGGAGAAGAAGTATCTGTGAACAAAATTCCAATCGAAGTAGTAGACAAAGACAGTGCTTATGTGGCAGTGGAAGATGGAAGCTTGTCTACTGAACTTGAAATAATCTTGACATCAGATCAGACAATTGATAAGGGAAGCACTGTGCGAATTCGAGGCGAGAGTTATGAAGAATAAGTGTAAGAAAATGCTGGTGGCCAGTTTAGGAATTCTATTTTTCATTGGTGGATTACAAAACGTGAGGAATATAGAATCCATGCAGTTGCAGGTGTTTGTACCGGAAAATCTGTCGTGCACTGGAACAGAAGCGAAACAGTTTGTAGAGGATTTTCAAGAACAATATCAGACAGAAATTGCAGTGTGTATGCTGAATAAAAAAACAACTGCTGAGAATACGATACTTGAAAATACTGTGGAAGCAGAAGAGGTTCGATATGCTGGAATCCCTGATTTGGCAATCCGGGGCGGAAATTATATCCAGGAAGATGGGGAAAAGTTGTGTTATATAGACAAAAATACAGCGAGTGAATTATATGGAAGCATGGAGATAAAAGGACAAAAGATTACATTAGACGGAACAGAATATACAATTGAACGAGTGCTTTCGAATGCAACGCCAATGATTGCTGCTCCAATGGATGATGACATCTTGTATGAGATTGACGAGATCCGTATCAGAAAAAATAATCAGATGAGCATGAAGATGTTGGAACAAACATTAGAGGTTCAGTACGGAATTACTGGAAAATGTATGAATATAGAATTCCTAGTATGGTTGAATAAACTGGTATTCGCATTCGGAATCGCGTTAGCCTTCCTTCTGTTACTTAAAGTCAGCAAAGAAACTATCGAGTGCAGAAATAAAACAGTTGAAGAATGGGGCAAATATATAGTTACAGGTTTAATTGTGTGTGCATTGATTTTTATTGTATGCAAGATGTTGGCTTTCCCATCAAGCATGACCATGCATAAAATATCTGAATTTGAATTGTGGAAAGAAGAGTTTTATCAGTTGAAAGAGGATTGGCACAATATACTGAGGCTTTGCAATAGCTCGGTGATGGTAGAAATTATGGATTCTTTTATAAAAGCTTTTTTATATGGAGGAGGTGTGATTACTGCTTTTGGATATTTGAACGGGATGGAAGAAATGGGTATTTCAAAGAGAGGTGACTAGCTATGAAGAAAAATGGAAAATTCTATTAAATATGAATGGGGAAGAGAAGTTGATGATAGTTTCAAATTATGGCATTATTATTGAGGATTCATTGATGAAGCACTTCCAGAGCAAGAAGTGATAGACCTTTGTGGTGTGGATTGCATGGATTTGGTAGCTTCAGAACTGATAGAATAAAATGTGAAAATTTTGTGTGAGACATATAGGGGGATTCGTGCCCTCTATATTTTTTATGCTAATTGTGGTATACTATTATCGTATGCCCTGATGAATTGTCCGAGAAGTTTGGGTTGTGCTGATTCGTGTTACATAGTATCTCGGTGTGGGCTGCACTCTATAAAGCTTTGCTCGAATATGTTTTTATGTGAGCAAGCTCCCAACAAGCATTTCGGCTCATCTTTGCATGGATTTCAGGAGGTTCAAATCATGGATAAATTCATATTACACTCCGAATATAAACCTACTGGTGACCAGCCACAGGCAATCGAACAGCTTGTCAAAGGTTTCCAAGAAGGCAATCAATGTCAGACACTACTCGGAGTTACGGGCTCTGGTAAGACTTTTACCATGGCAAACGTTATCGAACAGTTAAATAAACCAACACTCATAATCGCTCACAATAAAACTCTGGCAGCTCAGCTCTATGGGGAATTCAAGGAGTTCTTCCCGGAGAATGCGGTGGAGTATTTTGTATCCTACTATGATTATTACCAGCCGGAAGCATATGTACCGTCTTCGGATACGTACATTGCGAAGGACTCAGCGATTAATGATGAGATTGATAAGCTCCGCCATTCTGCAACGGCAGCATTGTCAGAGCGAAGAGATGTAATTATCATTGCCAGTGTGTCTTGTATTTATGGATTAGGTTCTCCGATTGATTATCAGGAAATGGTTATCTCCCTGAGACCTGGTATGATCAAAGACCGAGATGATGTGATTCGAAAATTGATTGAGATTCAGTATGACCGAAATGAAATGGATTTTAAACGTGGAACATTTCGCGTGCATGGAGATGTATTAGAAGTATTTCCAGCATATTCAGAAAAAGTAGCATTTCGAATTGAATTTTTTGGAGACGAAGTGGACAGAATTACAGAGATTGATGTACTCACTGGCGAGATTATAGATGAGATAGGTCATGTAGCAATTTTTCCAGCGTCTCATTATGTAGTTTCAAAAGAAAATATGGAAAGAGCGATTCAAGAGATTGAAGTAGAATTGGAAGAACAGGTGCGCTTCTTCAAAGGAGAAGGCAAGCTTTTGGAGGCACAGCGTATTTCGGAGCGTACCAATTTTGATATAGAGATGATGCGAGAAACTGGCTTCTGCTCAGGAATTGAGAATTATTCCAGACATTTAACAGGATTGCAGCCGGGGCAGCCTCCACATACGTTGATTGACTATTTCCCAGATGATTTCATTATGATGATTGATGAGTCACATATGACGATTCCGCAGGTGGGTGGTATGTATCATGGTGACCAGTCACGAAAATCAACACTTGTAGAATATGGTTTTCGACTTCCGTCAGCGAAGGATAACCGTCCATTGAGTTTCGACGAATTCGAGATGAAGATCAATCAAGTGATGTTTGTTTCAGCTACACCTGGAAAATACGAAGAAAGTCATGAACTTTTGCGTGCGGAACAAGTGATTCGACCAACAGGTCTTCTGGATCCGAAGGTAGAAGTAAGACCAGTAGAAGGTCAAATTGATGATTTGATTTCAGAAGTAAATCAGGAAATTTCCAAAAAGCACAAGATATTAATTACAACGTTGACGAAACGTATGGCAGAAGATTTGACAGATTATATGCGTGAACTTGGAATTCGCGTGAAGTATTTACACTCAGATATAGATACATTGGAGAGAACAGAGATTGTACGCGACATGCGTTTGGATGTTTTTGACGTATTAGTTGGAATTAACCTTTTGCGAGAAGGGTTGGATATTCCGGAGATTACATTGGTAGCAATTTTGGATGCAGATAAGGAAGGATTCCTGCGTTCTGAGACTTCTTTGATTCAGACAATTGGACGAGCTGCGCGTAATGCAGAAGGTCGTGTGCTGATGTATGCAGATAATATGACAGATTCTATGCGAAATGCGATTGAGGAGACGGAGCGTCGAAGAAGTATTCAGATGAAATACAACGAAGAGCATGGAATTACACCGCAGACTATTCAGAAAGCAGTAAGAGATCTAATCAGTATATCGAAGAAAGTGGCAGCAGAAGAGCTGCGCTTGGAAAAAGATCCAGAATCTATGAGCGAAAAAGAATTGAAGAAATTGATCAACGAAGTTGAGAAGAAGATGAAAAAAGCTGCTTCAGAACTTAATTTCGAAGCGGCAGCAGAGTTAAGAGATAAGTTGATTGAACTGAAAAAAGTATTGCAGGATATGTAAAGATTTTAAATAACAGAAGAGGGAAGCATGAAGGATAATAACGAAAAGAAACAATTTATAACCATTCGCGGAGCGAACGAGCACAATTTGAAGAATGTAAGCCTTAAGATTCCACGAAATGAATTGGTAGTTTTGACAGGGCTAAGTGGATCTGGAAAATCTTCACTGGCTTTCGATACGATTTATGCAGAAGGACAAAGAAGATATATGGAGTCATTGTCTTCCTATGCGAGGATGTTCCTGGGGCAGATGGAGAAACCGGACGTAGAAAGTATTGAAGGGCTTTCACCGGCAATTTCTATTGACCAGAAATCAACCAACAGGAATCCACGTTCCACGGTGGGAACAGTGACTGAAATCTATGATTATTTTCGTCTATTGTATGCAAGAATTGGAATTCCACATTGTCCAAAGTGCGGACGTGAGATTAAGAAGCAGACGGTTGATCAGATGGTAGACCAGATTATGGAACTACCGGAGCGCACCAAGATTCAACTTTTGGCACCAGTTGTGCGTGGGAGAAAAGGAACACATGCGAAACTGTTAGAACGTGCAAAAAAGAGTGGATATGTAAGAGTCAGAATCGATGGAAATATGTACGAACTGTCCGAAGAGATTTCTTTAGATAAGAACTTGAAACATAATATTGAAATCATTGTGGATCGTCTGGTTGTCAAAGAAGGAATTGAAAAACGTTTGACGGATTCTGTGGAAAATGTACTTCATTTAGCGGAAGGATTGATGATTGTTGACATTATTGGCGGAGAGCCAATCAACTTTAGTCAGAGTTTTTCTTGTCCGGATTGTGGAATCAGTATTGAAGAAATTGAGCCAAGAAGTTTCTCGTTCAATAATCCATTTGGAGCCTGCCCGGAATGTTTTGGCTTGGGATATAAGATGGAATTTGACGAAGATTTGATTATTCCTGATAAAAAGTTGAGTATCAATGAAGGTGCAATTACTGTTATGGGATGGCAATCCTGTACAGATAAGAAAAGCTTTACGTATGCGATTTTAGATGCGCTTACAAAAGAATATGGATTTTCTCTTGATACTCCATTTGGAGAATATCCGAAAGAAATTCACGATGTTTTAATTCATGGAACGGATGGACGTGAAGTGAAGGTGTACTATAAAGGCCAGCGTGGAGAAGGAATCTATGATGTTGCGTTTGAAGGAATTATAAAGAATGTAGAACGACGTTACAAAGAAACTTCTTCAGAGGTGATGAAGGCGGAATATGAAGAATTCATGAGAATTACGCCATGTCGTAAGTGTAAGGGACAGCGATTGAAAGAAGGAGCACTGGCGGTAACAATTGGAGGGAAAAACATTGCAGAAGTAACAGAGCTGTCTATTGAAAATCTTCAGAAATTTATGAATGAATTGGAATTGACGAATCAGCAAACTTTAATTGGCGGACAGATTTTGAAAGAAATTCAGACACGCATTCAGTTTTTGATGGATGTGGGATTGGATTATTTGACATTATCACGTGCAACTGGCTCTCTTTCTGGAGGGGAAGCGCAGAGAATCCGACTTGCAACACAGATTGGTTC
This sequence comes from uncultured Lachnospiraceae bacterium, assembly GCA_964591105.1. Taxonomy (GTDB): domain Bacteria; phylum Bacillota; class Clostridia; order Lachnospirales; family Lachnospiraceae; genus CAZPZR01. The sequence continues at coordinate 32,135 of CAZPZR010000002.1, forward strand.
TGGGTTGGTAGGAGTGGCATACATTTTGGATGAACCAAGTATTGGACTTCATCAAAGAGATAATGACAAATTGCTTGGGACATTAAAGCATTTGCGTGATTTAGGAAACTCCGTTATCGTAGTAGAACATGATGAAGACACGATGCGAGAAGCGGATCACATTGTGGATATAGGACCAGGTGCCGGAGAACACGGTGGAGAAATTGTCGGAGAAGGAACTGCAGAGGAGATTATGGCAAATCCGAATTCCATTACTGGAGCATATTTGAGTGGAAAACTTAAGATTCCAGTTCCGGAAGTGAGGAAAACACCGAGTGGATGGTTGGAAATTACAGGAGCAGCAGAGAATAACTTGAAAAATATTTCTGTCAAAATTCCAACCGGAGTTTTGACATGTGTGACCGGAGTTTCTGGTTCGGGAAAAAGTTCTCTTGTTAACGAAATTTTATATAAGAAATTAGCCCGTGAACTGAATCGTGCGCGTACGATTCCAGGAAAACACAAAGAAATTAAGGGAATCGAACAACTGGACAAAGTAATTGCCATCGATCAGTCACCGATTGGACGTACTCCTCGTTCGAATCCAGCAACTTATACAGGTGTATTTGATATGATTCGTGATCTTTTTGCTGCTACTTCAGAAGCAAAAGCAAGAGGATACAAGAAAGGACGTTTTAGCTTTAATGTGAAAGGAGGCCGCTGTGAAGCATGTGCGGGAGATGGAATTCTCAAGATAGAGATGCACTTTTTGCCAGATGTATATGTGCCTTGTGAGGTTTGCCATGGAAAACGGTATAACCGAGAAACCTTGGAGGTAAAATACAAGGGAAAGAGTATTTATGATGTACTCAACATGACAGTAGAAGAGGCCATGCATTTCTTTGAAAATGTGCCAAGTATTCGAAGAAAGATGGAGACGCTCTATGATGTGGGTCTGTCTTACATTCGTCTGGGACAGCCATCAACGCAGCTTTCCGGTGGGGAAGCACAGAGAATTAAGCTTGCAACTGAGTTGAGCAAGCGTAGTACTGGAAAGACGATTTACATTCTGGACGAACCAACAACCGGGCTTCATTTTGCAGATGTGCACAAACTGACAGAAATCTTAAATCGTCTGGCAGCCGACGGCAACACGGTGGTAGTTATAGAGCATAACCTAGATGTAATTAAGACGGCCGATTATATCATTGATATGGGACCAGAAGGCGGAGATAAAGGTGGAACAGTGGTGGCTCAGGGAACCCCAGAGGAAATAGCAGAAATTCCGACATCTTACACAGGAAAATATATTCGCCACATGCTTGAGAAGTAAATTCCCTCTTTCCATTTTTCGGAAATTTGATTATAATGGTACGTGCACAAATGGGTAGATAGAAAGTAACGAATGATGATAGAGAGATAGATAATCGTGAAAGGGGACTAAGAATGTCAGTAGATATTGGGATTGATTTAGGTACTGCCAGTGTTCTTGTGTATGTGAAAGGAAAAGGGGTTATTCTAAAAGAACCTTCCGTGGTAGCATACGATCGAGATACGAATGCAATCAAAGCAATTGGAGAAGAAGCCAGATTGATGCTTGGAAGAACACCAGGGAATATTGTGGCAATTCGTCCGTTGCGAAAAGGTGTGATTTCCGACTATACAGTGACAGAGAAGATGATCAAGTACTTTGTACAGAAGGCGATGGGGAGACGTACGCTGAAAAAACCGGTCATCAGTATTTGTGTGCCAAGTGGAGTGACAGAAGTTGAGAGAAAGGCAGTAGAAGAAGCAACATTTGCAGCCGGGGCAAGAGATGTGAATTTGATTGAAGAGCCAGTGGCAGCAGCAATTGGTGCTGGACTTGATATTTCTAAGCCATGTGGAAACCTGATTGTAGATATTGGTGGAGGTACTACGGACATTGCAGTAATTTCGCTGGGAGGAGCTGTAGTCAGTGAATCGATTAAGCTTGCTGGTGATGATTTTGATGAGGCAATTGTTCGCTATATGCGTAAAAAACATAATCTTCTGATTGGTGAGAGAACAGCAGAAGATATAAAGATTAAAATTGGTACAACGTATCAGTTAGTAGAAGATGAGACTATCGAAGTAAGAGGTAGAAATCTGGTAACAGGATTGCCAAAGACTGTTACCGTAAGTTCTTCTGAGACGGAACAGGCACTTCGAGAAACGACAGGACAGATTGTAGAGGCAATTATCAGTGTACTGGAACGCACACCACCGGAACTTTCCGCAGATATTCTGGATCGAGGAATTGTACTGACTGGAGGAGGAGCGCTTCTTCGAGGCTTAGAAGAGATGATTGAAGAAAGAACTGGAATCAATACAATGACAGCAGAAGAACCGATGAAGGTTGTTGCTATTGGAACGGGACAGTTTGTTGAATTTATGAGTGGGCGAAAAGAATTCTAATGGAAAAGATTAAAGGATACGTAGAACATATTGTGTATCGCAACGAAGAGAATGGATACACGGTGTTTAACCTGAACAACGCAGATGGAGATCTTACATGTGTTGGAAAGTTTCACTATATTGAAGAAGGAGAACTTCTGGAACTGACGGGAGAATATACGATTCATAAGATGTATGGAACGCAGCTTCAGGTTACTTCTGCAGAAGTATGTGCACCGGAGGATGTTGTTTCTATTGAACGTTACCTTGGCTCGGGTGCAATCAAAGGTGTTGGAAATGCACTGGCTGGTAAGATTGTGAAAAAATTCCGGGAAGATACCTTTCGAATCATTGAAGAAGAGCCAGAGCGACTGGCAGAAATTAAAGGAATCAGTGAGCGCAAGGCAAGAGAAATCGCGATTCAGGTAGCAGAGAAAAAGGATATGCGAGATGCCATGCTGTATTTACAAAAGTACGGGATTGCAACAACGCTTGCTGCACGAATTTATCAACATTACGGGCAGAATGTATATCGCGTGATTGAAGAAAATCCGTATCAACTTGCTGATCATGTAGCAGGTGTGGGATTTAAAACAGCAGATGAAATCGCTGCGAAGGTTGGAATTCATACAAACTCGGATTTTCGTATTCGCAGTGGTATTTTTTATACATTGCTTCAGAGTGTCAATGATGGACATATCTATTTGAAGCAGGAGACGCTTTTGTGGAAAGCAGGAGAACTTCTTGGGGTACGCATTGAACATGTGGAAACATATTTGATGGACCTTGCAATTGAGAAAAAGATTGTTGTAAAGGAAGCGGAGGATGGTATAAGAGTTTATGCGGCTCAATATTATTATATGGAGCTGAATACGGCAAAGATGCTCCACGACTTGAATATTCATTATGATCTGGCAGATGTTGTGTTAAAACATCGGATCAGTTCCATTGAAAAAAATACGGATCTGGTGTTGGATGACATGCAGAAGATGGCAGTTATGGAAGCTGCGAGAAATGGAGTTACCATCTTGACGGGTGGTCCGGGAACAGGAAAGACGACAACCATCAATGCGATGATTCATTTCTTCGAAAGTGAAGGTATGGATATTTTCCTTGCAGCACCGACAGGGCGTGCGGCGAAGAGAATGGCTGAAGCGACTGGATATGAGGCACAGACGATTCACCGATTACTGGAGGTGAATGGGAATCCAGAAGAAGAGACGAGAAATGGATTTCAGAGAAACCAGGAGAATCCGCTGGAGGCGGATGCAATTATCGTAGATGAAATGTCTATGGTAGATTTGCCATTGATGTATGCACTGCTGGATGCCATTGTGCCAGGAACCAGGGTTGTGTTCGTAGGAGATGGCAATCAGCTCCCAAGTGTTGGACCGGGAAGCGTATTGAAAGACATGATTGATTCCGGATGTTTTCCGACAGTAAAACTTACGAAGATTTTCCGACAGGCTGGAGAAAGTGACATTGTTATAAATGCTCATAAGATTCAGCGTGGAGAACCAGTCGTATTAGATAATAAAAGTATGGATTTCTTCTTCCTGAAGAGACAGGATCCGAATGTGATTATCAGTGTTCTGATTACACTAATTCAGAAGAAACTACCGCCATATGTTGATGCGAAGCCATATGATATTCAGGTGCTGACTCCAATGAGAAAAGGGTTGTTGGGAGTAGAGAGACTGAACCGCATTTTGCAAGAATATCTGAATCCGTCTGAAGATGGAAAGAAAGAAAAAGAGTATGGTGACCGAATTTTCCGAGAAGGAGATAAGGTCATGCAGATAAAAAATAATTATCAACTGGAGTGGGAAGTTGCAACAAAATATGGAATGACGATAGACAAGGGACTTGGAATCTTCAATGGAGATATGGGGATTATCCGTACAATCAATACATATGAAGAGACTGTGACTGTGGAATTTGATGAACACAGACTCGTGAAATATCCATATAACTTGCTGGAAGAACTAGAACTTGCCTATGCAATTACCATTCACAAGGCACAGGGGAGTGAGTACCCCGCAGTTGTGATTCCGCTGTTGCAGGGACCGCGTCAATTATTCCATCGTAATTTGATCTACACGGCTGTTACGAGAGCTAGAAAGTGCGTAACACTTGTGGGAAGTGATGCAGTTTTTCAACAAATGATTCAGAATACGAATGAACAAGAGAGAAATACAAGTTTATCAGAGCGAATCAAAGAACTGATGTAAGTGAATATTTTACGTAAAATAAAACAATTTCTATGGCCGGAGATTTGCCCGTTCTGTGGAAAAGTCCATAGAGCGGGTATCTGTCTGGGCTGTCAAAAATTGCTGAATGATCTAAAAATACAAGAACCGAGATGCTTGAAGTGTGGGAAACCAATTCGGTATCATGAGAAAGAATATTGTCATGATTGCCAGAATACACAGCACTATTTTGAACAAGGGAAATCTTTGTGGCTTCATAAGTCACCGGTGAACCAGTCGATTTATCAATTTAAATATCACAATCAAAGAGAATTTTCAAAATATTATGCCAAGGCACTGGCGGACGCTTATGCAAGTGATGTGAAAAGATGGAAACCAGATGTATTGATTCCGATTCCGCTTCATGCCAGAAGGAGAAGAAAACGAGGATACAATCAGGCTGAATTACTTGCGAAAGAATTAAGTAAATATTTGAAAATTCCGGTGGATTCCAAAACGGTGAGAAGAGTACGTTATACAAATCCACAGAAAAAAATGGATCATAGCAAACGTAAGTCAAATCTAAAGAGGGCATTTTCTGTGAAACCATTCCCAGCAAGAGTGAAAACAGTACTATTGATTGATGATATTTACACGACTGGAAATACGATAGACGCTGTTGCAATGGAATTAAAGAAAAAAGGTGTAGAAAAAGTTTATTTTTTGACGATTAGTATTGGACAAGGTTATTAATGTTCGTTATACTAAAAAGGACGACTAGTTTTCCGTCGAATTCAAAATGTCGAGGTGAAGCATGTTAGATAAGAACAAAGTAAAATTAATGACCAAACTTGCGCTTTATGAAGAAACACAGGGAAAGCAAGATTTCAAAATTAGTGAATATTATAGAACAGACTATGTGGGATTCAATATGTTGTGTACGTTTTTGTGGACAACAGTTGGATATATTTGTGCGGTGGCATTGATTATGATTGCGATTATGGAATCGTTGATCGCGAATCTTACAGGGATGTTGATTGTTGCGCTTGGTGGAGCTATTGAAGTTGGATATGTTGTGGTTGTGACGATTTTCTTAGTGATTGCCAATCGTTTATACAATGGGAAGCATAAGCAGGCCAGATATCGAGTGAAAAAGTATAATCATGATTTGATTAAATTGCTTAGGATGTATGAAAGAGAGGGCAAATAATGGAAAATATCTATGTGATACGTCAAAAACTTCAGGAGGTATATGCAACACGCGCGATTGTATTTGATAAGGCAATTCAATTTGTAGTTGCTTTGACAACATTCCTCCTTATCAACAATAATATTGGATTTATGAAGATGGCAGCACAGCCATTCATCACACTTGCGTTGGCTGTGATTTGTACCTTCTTCCCATTTACTATGACAATTGTTGTTGCAGCAGTGCTGATTTTAGTGCATACATTTGCTGCATCAATGGGAATAGCAGCAGTTACGGCAATCGTATTTCTTACGATGTTTGCATTATATCTTCGTTTAACACCGAAGATGGCGTTGGTAGTACTCTTAACACCAATCGCATTTGCATTAAAAATTCCATGTATCATTCCGATTGCGTATGCATTGGTCTATGGCCCAGCTTGTATCATAGCAATTGGATGTGGAACAATCGTATTTTTTATGATGGAATATGTGAAGAAAATCGTTCCTTCTTTGAAGAGCGGCGAATCCATTGGGCTGATGGAACAGGTTACAGGATATGTAAAGCAGGTATTCCAGAATAAGGAATTGTGGGTGACACTCGCAGCATTTATTATTTGCTTTTTACTTGTGTATACAATCCGCAGACAGGCAATGGATCATGCATGGAAGATTGCAATTTCATCTGGAGCAATTGCGAATGTTCTTGTAGTCACAGTTGGAGATATTGCATTTGGAGTATCTACTTCTTTTGGAAGTTTAATTATAGGAAGTGTGATTGCAATTGGAATTGGTATGATTTTGGAAATCTGCTTCTTCTCTGTGGATTATTCAAGAAGCGAGAAACTTCAATATGAAGATGATGAGTATGTTTACTATGTGAAAGCAGTTCCAAAGGTTGGTGTTACAACACCAGAGAAGACAATCAAACGTATCAATGAACGAGAAGAAACAGAAATTATTGATGCGGCAGAGGTTCGCAGACGTGCAGTTAGAGCAGAGCGTGAGTCTGAAAATGCTGGCAGAAGACCGGAGGCTGGAAAAGCAAGAGATCCAAAGAGACCAGCGAATCGCAGACCAGTTCAGAAAGATGACCCAAGAAGAACAGCAAAACGTCCAGCAACAAAGCGAGGACCATCTACAAAAAGACAGGACATCGCAGAAGTAGATAAAATGTTGTTGACGCAGAGCTTGCGAAAAGAATTAAATTTAGATGATTAGTAAAAACTAGCAGAAGGTGAGGTGAGAGAATGGGACAGTTACTTCTTAGATTAAGAGAGCAATTTGCAGTGGATATGTATTTTCCAGATGTTCGTTTTGTAGACATTATTGAGATTTTGATTTTAACTTTTTTGCTCTATCATGTAATCATCTGGCTGAAGAATACGAAGGCGTGGATGCTGATGAAGGGGATTGTAGTGCTGGCTGTGTTCATTCTTCTTGCTGCAATTTTCCAAATGCACACCATTCTTTTCCTGGTAAAGAATTCTTTGACAGTTATGGCGACGGCAACCATTGTTGTGTTTCAGCCAGAACTTCGAAGAGCATTGGAAAAACTTGGAGAAAAGAAATTCCTTTCTTCCGTTGTTCCATTTGAAAGTAATAAGGAAAGTGCCAGATTCAGCGAGGAAACGATGGATAGCATCATCGATGCGGCGTTTAATATGGGACGCGTAAAGACAGGCGCATTGATTGTTGTGGAACAGGCTATTCGTTTGACAGAATATGAGAGCACAGGAATTCATATGGATTGTGTGGTTTCTATGCAGGTTCTTATGAATATTTTTGAACACAATACACCACTGCATGACGGAGCAATCATCATCCGTGGAGATCGAATTGTTTCAGCAACTTGCTATTTGCCATTATCCGATAATATGGGATTAAGCAAGGAACTGGGAACTCGTCATCGAGCAGCAGTTGGAATGAGCGAAGTGAGTGACGCGTTAATTATTGTTGTGTCAGAAGAAACAGGTGCAATTTCTGTTGCACAGGGTGGTAAAATAAGCCGTAATCTGAATCGCGAACAGTTGAAGGAAAAATTGGAAGAGATTCAGGATAAGAAACAGGAACCAAATAAACTTCTGACATTGTGGAAAGGAAGGCGAAAAGATGAAAAAAACTCTGACCAATAATCTGGGTCTGAAGTTGTTAGCCTTTTTTACCGCAGTGATGTTGTGGATAATAGTGGTTAATATCGATGATCCATATGCAAAGAAAACGTTTACAAATGTTCCGGTAACGGTCATTAATACAGAAGTGCTGGCAGAAGAACAGCAGACATTTCAGATTGTAGACAATACACAGACTGTAAGCGTGGTTGTAGATGCAAAGCGTTCTGTGTTGAATAAGATAAGAAGCGAAGACATTGTGGCTGTTGCAGATATGAAAGAGCTGACGTTAAAGACGCAGATTCCAATTGATGTGACGATTGAAGGCTTTTCAGGAAAGTATGAAAGTGCCGTGGCAACGCCAAGAAATCTTCAAGTAAAATTAGAAGAAGAAGAAATTAAGAAATTCCCAATTGTTCCAACAACGACAGGAACAGTTCGTGATGGATATGTATTGGGAGAAATCAAAGCAGTTCCAGAAAAGGTATCCATTCGTGGACCGAAATCTGTTATTGAAAAGATTAATAAAGTTGGAACGTCTGTGAATGTGTCTGGATTATCCAGAGACACGGTACTTTCTTCAGAATTAGTACTGTATGACGAAGAAGGAGAAATCATAGATCAGACACTGCTGACCAATAATCTTGGTTCCGACGGTGTGGGTGTGAAAGTTACTTTGCTTCACACGAAAGAAGTTCCGATTGAATTTGATACATCTGAGATTTCAGCAGCAAGCGGATATGAATTTACAGGAATTACATTTGAACCTCAGAAAGTTTCCGTTGCAGGAAAAGAAGCAGATTTGGAACAGATTACCTCTATTCGAGTTCCGGCATCAGTATTGCAGATGAGTGCACTCAAGACAAAAACGGAAAAAGTTGTGAAGATTGCTGAATATCTTCCAGAACATATTCAGTTGACGGATGAGAATGCAGATTCAATTGTTGTAACAATCTCTGTAGAAAAGAATGGAACTAAGAGCTACGAAGTAACTGTTGGAAACATCATGGTGAAAAACTTGAGTGAAGATTTTGTCCTTACATTTGATACAGCAGACAGCATTGAACTTCTGGTACGTGGAACGAAAGAACAACTGGATGCATATGAGCCAGAAGGACATGTGAGTATTGACTTGAAGTCTTACACGAAAGCAGGCTCTTATACTGTAAAGGTAGAAGTGAACGTGCCAGCGGGATGTGTGCTTGAACGAGAACCAACAATTAATATTACATTAGAAAAGAAGGATGACTAGTATGGTAGAAAAGAGGGTAACCATTAAAAACCCTACAGGCCTTCATTTAAGACCGACAGGAATTCTTTGTAACACTGCTGTAAAGTATGAATCCCGTGTGCTGATTGAACATGACGGTGTAACAGCAAATGCAAAAAGTTTGCTGAATGTACTTGCAACAGGAATCAAAAGAGGCGATGAAATTCTTCTGATTTGTGACGGAGTGGACGAAGAAGAAGCAATGGAATCGATGATAGACACAATTGAAAATAAATTGGAATAGTAAGATTTGAAGAGACTTCACCTTTGTGTGGAGTCTTTTTTTGTGAAAAAAATCTTAGGATTTTGTAAAGTTGGTTGCGAAGTGAGAAATGCTTGGATATACTAATTGGAAGAATAAAAGATACGAACTACAAGGAGAAAAACTATGGAATATCGTGATCAATTAAAATATATTAAATCCCATCCGGGAAAAAGAGTGAGAATTACAGCGTTGGACAAGATGTTATGGTTTTTACTCATCGTAACGTCAGGATTATTGTTTTTTGCAATGGCAGTTGTTGGAATCTTCCCGATGAAGTATATGGCAATTGCACTGGTGATACTTGTCGCAATCATTTTGTTTGTGAAATTCCAGCAAAAAAGAGCATGCCGAAGTCGAAAAAAACGTTCCAAAGGGAAGGGACTGGCGTTTGTTATGATTGTGATCTATCTGATTACCAGTTTTTACCTGGCTCGTGCAAATCAGGCGTTGGATCGTATTGCAATTGGAGAAGAGTCTGGTGGATATGAGGAAGAACATCAGATAGATGTGACAAAACAACCATTTAATATTTATATCAGTGGAATTGATGTCTATGGGGAGATTGAAAAAGAAAGTCGAAGTGATGTGAATCTTGTTGCAACGGTTAATCCGAATACTCATAAGATTTTGTTGACAACAACACCGCGAGATTATTATGTGACGATACCAGGAATTTCCGGAGACCAACGAGATAAATTGACTCATGCGGGAATTTATGGAATTGATGCTTCTATTGCAACATTGGAGAACTTGTATCAGACAGAAATTCCATTCTACGTGCGTGTAAACTTTACCTCTGTAATTGAAATCGTAGATGCCATGGGCGGAGTAGATGTGGAGTCCGACCTTGCATTTACAACAGGAAAAGCTGCAGGGGCAGTGGTGGAAATTAAAGAAGGAAAAAATCATTTGAATGGAAAAGAAGCATTGGCTTTCGTGCGTGAACGAAAAGCATTTGTAGATGGAGATAATCAACGTGGAAAGAATCAGCAGGCATTATTAACGGCACTGATCAAGGAAATGATTTCGCCAATGATCGTGGTGGAAGCAAATGAGATTATTCGTTGTGTGAGTGGAGATACAGAAACCAATATGTCAGAAGCTCAGATGAAGTCCATTCTTCGTATGCAGTTGGATGATATGAAAGGATGGGAAATAGAATCTGTGGCAGCAACCGGAGATTCTAGTGGAAAGCAGTATTGCTATTCATACAGCGGAAAACCATTGTATGTGACGGTTCCAGATACTTCCAAAGTGGAAGAGATTGGAGGGGAAATTCGAGAATATCTTGGAGAGTAGCATTTGAAAAAAGAAAGAGAAATGCTATATTTAAGCAAATGACGGACAGGAGGAAATACATGAACAGAACAAAATTAATCAAGGGATTGGCGATTGGCTTATCTATTATGATGACTTTAAGCACATTTGGTATAAAAGATATTCATGCACAGGAGGTGGAGATTTCCGGGGAGCAGAATATTACGCAGGAAGAGTATGAGAGTGGAATGGAACCATCGGGTGAAATTACGATCATGGACGAAGAGGGAAACATTTCCGTCGTCGAGGATTCTAACGGGATTGTAGAAAGCAGTCAAACAAAAGCTTCTTCAAGGGCAGCGACAACAAAAGTTGTAAACTTTAAGACGAAGAGTAGTTCGGCAACAACGTCTTACAAAGAAGTTGGAACAGGAGCATCTGGATATACCAATGGTAGTAATGGCGCGGATGCAGCATATCTTGGCAAAGAAGATGGAAAAGTAAAGTTCATGCTCTCAGGCGTTGTGGGATTGGTAGCAGAAAGTGAAGTGCAGATTGTAAACCTTTCAGATGCCAAGTCAATCAGTTACTATATTGTGCAGAATGGACGTTTGTGGCATAGAATCAGCTTCAATATGACACAGACAGGATATTCCGCATTGGATCAAGGACCAGCACCATCTTATCTGACAAGTGGAAAAGAATACTATAGTTATGATGGCCATTATTTCTACAAAGAATATGATACGATGTTAGCGGATTACACCAAGAATACAAGAAGTAATGCGGTGAATCCAAAGAATCCATTTTACAATTATTATCAGTTTTTACCATTAAGAAGTGAAACGTCTTATAGCGATGCGAAACTGACAGAATTGATTAACGCAAAGTTAGCTACTGGTTCTATGATGAAAGATAAAGGGTCTGTATTTAATAAGTATCAGGATACTTATGGTGCGAATGCTCTTTTGGTAACAGGAATCGCAGCAAATGAAAGTGCATGGGGGATTAGTAACATTGCAAAGACAAAAAACAATCTGTTTGGATTAGATGCAATAGACAGTGCACCGGGAGAAAATGCTAAAATGTTTTCTTCTGTAAATGAATGTATTCGTCAGTTTGCGGAGACATATATGTCAAAGAGATATTTACGACCAAGTTATACATATTATCATGGTGGATATCTTGGAAATAAAGCAAGTGGAATTAATGTCAGTTATGCCTCAGACCCATATTGGGGTGAAAAGGCAGCAAGTGCTGCGTGGACATTAGATAGAAATGGCGGAAACAAGGACTATGGAAGATATACGATTGGAATAAAAGATTTGCTCCCAACCTCCCATGTAAGTGTTAATGTAAGAAGTG
>CAZPZR010000002.1:44273-79226 GCA_964591105.1 uncultured Lachnospiraceae bacterium
AATACGATATCTTTATCAAAACCAACACTTGTTTCGGCAAAATATAATGATGATGCAGTAACAGTGACTTGGAAAAAAGTGACGAATGCAAAAGGGTATTATGTATATCGAAAACTGAGTGGAGGAACTTATAAGAAGATTAAAACGATTACTTCTGGAAGTACAGTGACATACAAAGATACCAGCAGTCTTACTGAGGGAAAAACCTATGTATATACTGTGGAAGCATATGCGGGAACAACAGAAAGTAGTTATAACAGCAGTGGAGTAAGTGTAAAGATTCCAAAAAAGACATATACGCCATATAAGACAACTACGAGTGTGAATTACCGAACAGGTCCAGGAACAAGTTATAGCAAAGGTGGATCTTTAGCTTCCGGAACAATCATCGAAGTGGAAGATGGATATTCGAAATCATCAAATGGATATACATGGTACCGTTTCAAAAAGAATTCAAAGAATTATTATATCGCATCAAAGTATGTAAAGAAGCTGACACTTTCCAAACCAACACTTGTGTCTGCGACTTATGCGAATAAAGCAGTTACTTTCAAATGGAAAAAAGTGACAAATGCGAAAGGGTATTATGTATACCGTAAGGAGAAGGGTGGAAGTTACAAGAAGATTAAGACGATTACATCCGGATCGACAGTGTCTTACAAGGATACAAGTACGCTTCAGGGAGGAACCACATACTTATACACCGTGCGAGCTTACTATGGAAGCGTACAGAGTGGATACAGAACAGGGCTGAGTGTGAAGATTCCAGGGGTAAGTTATACGAATTATGTGACGACTACTGGTGTGAACTATCGAACAGGTCCTGGAACGAGTTACTCCAAAGGAGGAGCACTTGCAGAAGGAAAGACAATTCAAGTGGAGAATGGATATTCGAAGAAGGCAGATGGATACACATGGTATCGATTTAAACTGAATTCTAAGAATTATTACATTGCATCAAAATATGTGAAAAAGAAATAAAAAGAATGCAAAAAAGTCATGAACAATGTGTTTGTGACTTTTTTCTTTTGGATTCAAAATACACCCGCTGAAGACTTGGAATTTGCTTGAATAACTTGAATCTGTATGATACGATAAAAAATATGAGAAAAAATGAGGAGGACCAGGATGGGATTTTTGGGGAAAGTTATTTCAAAGATAAATAAAGATGCTTCAAAGCAAGAAGCATTACCAGATACACCTTACGGACCAAAAATATCTAGTATTACCGATGCTGGGATTGAGTTTTACTGGAAAAAAGTAGAAGTTGCCGACGGATATGAAATTTTCAGAGCTTATGAGGAAGACGGTAAGTTTGAAAAAATTGGCGAGAACAACTCGCGTGGCAAGGGCGTTTATACGGATAATGAGTTTGACCATGATAAAAAGAAGGTGTTCTATAAATCTAGAAGTTATCTGGAATCAAAAAAAGGAAAACGTAGTTACAGTGAATTTACAAATGTAGCAACAGCTTCATATCGTGAAGAACTTTTGATGGAACGAGAAGTCACATATATGTATAGTAAAACAGAGCGTTCTTTACGAGCTTTTGCAGGATGGGGGCAGGTACCGGATGCGAAGTGGAGTTCTTCAAATGAAGAGATTGCAACGGTAGATCAGGAAGGAAATATTCATGCAGTTCACACAGGAGAAGCTGTGCTGACTTGCGTGAGTGAAAGCCTTGGAAAAGAAGCAACGGCAAGAGTTGTTGTAAATAGAAAATCATTGGAACCATTGGATACTGGAGAAAGAAGATTTTCGTATGATCCTGCTACAAAGATGTGGACGAATCCATCAGCATCTAAGAGTAATGATGCGCTTGTTATGATGGTTGGAGACATGATGTGTGGTTCTACACAAACAAAAAAACAGTTCACAGAAGAGCACGGATACACATTTAATGACAGCTATGAATTTGTAAAAAATACAACAGCAGAAAGTGATTTTGCAATAGGAAATTTGGAAACACTTATGGCACCAGGATGGCCATATATGATTGATGAATCCTACATTAATAATCAGAATAACTGCAACAACCCATCACGATATCTTGATGCAGTACTGTATGGTGGATTTGATGGTGTTACTATGGCGAATAATCATAACTGTGATGGCGGTGTGAGAGCATTGCTGGAAACGATTGATGAAGTTGAACTTAGAAAAATTCCATATACTGGAGTGTTTAAGGGACTTGATGACAGACGTTACATGATTGTAGACATCAACGGAATCAAGGTTGGATTTCTTGCATACATGTCTAGATTTACAACATTTAATGGAAAAGATGCAGATTGGACAGAGGAAGAAAAAACTTCTCATTTGCATGTATTTACACCAGAAAAAGCAATGGCAGATATTGAGGCATGTAAAGCAGATGGTGCAGAATATATCATTGCTTATATGCATTGGGGACAAAAAAATTATAAATCAATTACTAAAAAGCAGATACAGGAAGCTCAGGAAGCAGCAGATGCAGGAGTAGACTATATTGTAGGAGCAAATCCACATATGGTTCAGGTTTATGATGACATTATTGCAAAAGATGGACGAGTTGTTCCATGCTTCTATTCGACAGGAAATTTCCAGGCTTATATGAACCAGATTCCTGGAAACCGTGATTCTGTTATGGTAAGAATCCGCCTGAAGAAAGAACATGACAAAGTAGTGTTGGCAGAAAATGGATATATTCCATACCACACATACAAGTCAAAAGAAGGATGTTTCCTTGCGCCAATGGCAACAAGTGAAGTATATGATCAAGAGTTACCAGTTTCAGGTAGAAAAAAATATTATCAGAGAATCACCGAAGCAGTAGGTGATAAAGTAAAAGCATTGTAAGAAGTGAGGAGAAAACAGATGAAAAAAGTAACACAGTATACAATCGAAGAAGCATGTCAGATTATCGGTGTTGATTTGCCGGAAGAATACAAAGACATAGCAGATGAAGTTCTTTCTAATATTGCTATGAACGTGAACAGTCTTTCTACTGGCGGTGGATTTTTACTTGCTGGAAAGAATAAGGAAGATCGTGCAAGAATACTGGAAAACGCATTGAAAAAGAAACCAAAAGTTGTATTCTACGGAAAGGCTAGCCGTAAGTTAGAAGCGTTACAGAGCGTGCCACATATTGAAATTCAGGATTCTTATGATGCAATGGTTTTACTTTCTGCACATACAAGAAAAAAATTAGGGTTGAAAGTAGTTGGAGTTACAGGAAGTCTTGGAAAAACAACAACAAAAGAAATTGTACATGCTGTGTTAAGTCAGTCTTTTGTTGCAAGTAAAAACTATGGAAATAGAAATAATACAAAAGGAATTTTTAACAGCTTACAGAGTGTCAATGAAGATGTACAGTTTTATGTACAGGAATTTGGTGTAGCAATTGGTAAGAGAAGTATGGAAAGTAAAGTAAATGCATGTTTACCAAATGCTGCAATCATTACAAATATTTCAGAACCTCACATCGATGATTTGGGAAGCAAGGAAAACATCTTGAAAGAAAAACTTAAATTAGTTACAGAAATGGAAGAGGGAAGTCCTGCATTTTTGAACTATGATGATGAGATGCTCAAAGAAGTAAAACTTGAGAAACATCCAATTATTTCTTTCGCAATTGAAAACAAAGAAGCAGATTATTATGCTGAAAATATTCAGTTCATCGAAGATTATATTACTTTTGATGCAGTTCATGCTGGAAGAAGAACACCAATCGTCCTTCATTCACGTGGAAGACACAATGTTGGAAATGCATTGGTTGCAATGGCAGTAGGCGAATGGTTTGGTATGTCAGTAGACAAAATTGTTCAGGGAATTGATGCATTCAGAAGTGAAGGAATTCGTCAGTCTCTGGTTAATATTGGTGGATATAGAGTTTATGTGGACTGCTATAATACAGCACCAATTTCATTGCTTGGTTCTGTAGATGTACTTGAACGTATTGAAGTGGAAAAGGGTGGAAAACGTATTGCTGTCGTAGGTGATATTGTTAGACTTGGTACAGAAGAAGAAAGACTTCACATTGAAGTTGGTGAAAAGATGGCTCAGTCAACATTAGACTTTGTCCTTTGCTTCGGTAACAAGAATGCAAAATTGTTGGCAGATACAATCCGCAAGAACGGAAAAGCAGCATTATATACATCTGATCGAGATGAATTAAATGCGTGGATGAAAGGTCTGATTACAAGAAAAGATGTGACTTTGGTAAAAGGTCCAGTTGCGAGACTTCTCTCTAAGTCTATCGATCAAGTATTTGGAACTTCTTATCATGTGAGTAGTGAACATCATGAAGTAGTTGTTGAAAATAATTACAAATGTGATATCCTTTTCGAAAAAGAAGATCATTCTAAGAAGACAGCTGCGTTATTACAATATAATGGAAAGGATGCAGAACATGTTGTACCTGCAAGCTTCCAGGATGTAGATGTATTCAGCATTTTTGAAAGATGTTTCAAAAATAATAAAGAATTAAAAAAAGTAGTTGTTCCAGAACCAATTTACAATATTTCAGACGAGGCATTTGCTGGCTGCGTAGAACTGAAAGAAGTAATTTTGCCAAGTACAATGAAGGTGATTGGTGCAAAAGCATTTGCAGGATGTGATTCCTTGGAAGAGTTCGTGATTCCAGAGGGAGTTATTGAAGTTGGGGACGAAGCATTTGCAGGATGCAAGAATCTTAAGAAAGTGACACTTCCAGAATCTATCGGTCACATTGGAGACGATGCATTCTCAGAATGTGAGAATATCGTACTTTGTTGTGAAAAAGATTCCTATTCTGAAGAGTATGCAAAAAATCACCACTTAACTGTATGTAAAAAATAAGTTAAATTTATATCCCAGGCGTATGTCTGGGATATTTTGTGTTGTCGAGTGAAAAAAAATATGCTATTATAGTTTCGCATTTTTTTTGAAACATGTAAACGAGAATTAGGAGAAAAATTTAAGATGAAACATAATAAGAAAAAAGAAGAGGGTAAATTAGAGAAAAATCTATCGTCTACGAATGTGTGGGCACTTGCATTTGGCTGTATTATCGGTTGGGGTGCATTTGTAATGCCGGGAAATACATTCTTGGGAAAAGCAGGTCCAGGAGGAACTGCGATTGCGATGGGAATTGCTTCCTTGATCATGATTGTGATTGCGTTAAACTACAGTTACATGATTAACAAGTATCCAATTGCAGGTGGTGAGTTTGTTTATACAAATAACTGCTTCGGGAAAAAACATGCATTCATTTGTTCTTGGTTTTTAGGTTTATCATACTTGTCAGTTATTCCATTGAATGCCACAGCATTGGCATTGATTGGACGTAACTTGATGGGTGGAATCTTCCAGGTGGGATTTCATTATAAAGTAGCAGGTTACAGCATTTACTTTGGAGAAATTGTGTTAGCAGTCGTAGCTCTTATTGCTTTTGCAATGATGAGTATCCGTGGAGTAAAATTTGCAGGTGTGTTCCAGACAGGACTAACAGTAGCATTGATTGGTGGAGTGCTGATCGTGGCGCTTGCAGCGTTGGTTAGTGGAAAAGCATCATTTGCAAATCTTTCACCTGCATTCTATCCAACAGATAACAAAGGAACAGCGATTCTGGCAGTTGTAGCGGTTGCACCATGGGCATTTGTTGGTTTTGACACTGTGCCACAGGCGGCGGAAGAGTTTGACTTTCCACCTAGAAAATCAAAATTAATCATGATTGTAGCGATTGTGTTCGGGGCACTTGTTTATGTGACATTGAATACAGTAACAGCAATGGTTGTACCAGAAGGATACGCTTCATGGGTAGAATATATTGATGATCTTTCTAATTTGGATGGACTTCTGTCTCTTCCAACATTTAATGCAGCACATGAACTGCTCGGTACGGGTGGATTGATTTTCCTTGGAGTTGCAGTTTGTGCAGCGATTTTATCAGGAATTGTAGGTTTCTACATGGCAACAAGCCGTTTGTTCTATTCCATGGCTATAGAAGGTGTACTTCCAAAATGGTTTGGAAAGTTAGATGTAAAATATAATACGCCTAAAAATGCAATCATTTTTACATTGTGTGTTTCTGTTATTGCACCGTTCTTCGGAAGAACAGCTTTGAACTGGATTGTTGATATGTCTTCTGCAGGAGCAGCTATTGGATATGGATACACGTCATTGGCAGCATTGAAATTAGCGTTGGAAGAGAAGAATATCCCTGTGGCAATTACAGGGGTAGTTGGAAGTGTATTTTCGCTGATTTTCTTAGTACTGCTTTTAGTTCCAATCAAAGTGTTGAATTGTTCATTAGGAAAAGAACCATATATTTGTCTGATTGTATGGATTATACTTGGAATTGTATTCTATATCTTTTCAAATAGAAAGAACAAAGAAGTTCGTTCATAGATATATAGACTTTTTGAGGAAATATTGTATAATGAAAGTAATATTACTCGGAAAGAGAGGAAAACGTATGAAAAAGAGAATCATGAGTATTGTGCTTACTTGTGCGCTTGTACTGTCTATGATGCTTGTACCATCAGGTACCGCGGATGCAGCAGGGACAGACATGTTCAGCGGGAAGGCAAAAAAGACAATGGAAGCAGCAACAATGAATGCAAGAGCTAATTTGCAGGAGACAGACGAGCTTAAAGTAGCTACACTGTTGTATGACACGACAGAACCTGTTGTTTATAGGCTTACATTCGATCCGGGAAAATATATTTATTCTCCATTTACAGTAAAGAACACTGGAAAATTGTATTTTGATTTTGCAGCTTACTCCGTAGATGGTACAAGTAACTATGTATCGGTTCAGCTGTGTGATGGAAATGGAATGCCAGTAGATGATTACTCTGCTACATTGGGAAATGGAAGTGCGCTGAGTTCAATGTGGGGTGTTTCTGTAAAAGCAGGACAGAAATATTACTTGAAGATTGAAACGGCGAGCTATAACAAAAGTGGACTGACAGTTGGTTTCGCTGGTTCTGTCCTTACTACTTATGACAGAACATTGAGCGGTGGTAAAGTAGCCATTGCATCAGGAATTGAACAGGATGGCAGTACTGCATCTACATATTTCAAAGTTCAACCATCAAAAACTGGAAGAATGAAAGTGCAACTGCAGGAAATGGGGTATAAGTCTGCTTATGCAACAGTAAGATTATACAATTCTAAGAAGACACTTGTTTCTGATAAGGTTTCTTATAATGGTTCACCAGTATACTTTGGAGTAAAGAAGGGAAATACTTACTACATTCGAATAACAGATGCAAAAGTGTCTTATAACGATTATAATGCATTTGGTGTGAAATATACAATGTCATCTTATACAGATCGTGCACTTGGTTCTAAGAGCAGTGCGAAGACATTGAAGAGAAAAGCTTCCGCGACAAATACGTTATTTGTTGCATCTACAGGAACAAGTACTGACTGGTACAAATTTAACGTATCTTCTAAGAGAACAACTGCTATTAGAGTGAAAACAGCAGGAATGTCTTCAGGAAAATTAACACTTACTGTATATAGGGGAAGTAAGAAAGTTGGAACAACGTCCATTGGTCCACAGAAAGATGGATCTTTCACTATTACATACGGCACGACTTATGGAAAGGCCAATGCTGGAACTTACTATGTAAAAGTTGTAAAGAGTAAAAGTGCAAGTGGGCAGTATTCTATTCAGTATCAGAAATAAATTATAAAATCAAAAAAGGTGTGTTGTTCTCGAAAAGAGAACGACATGCCTTTTTTCTTGGTTTGCGATCACTTATAAATGCCAGCGATGTATTTGGAAAGGGAGTTGATGTAGAAAATAGCCGTAAAAAATGCATAATCCTTGAAATATGTGTAAGATTCGAGTATAATTGTTTCCGTGTAATTATAGACTTGTATAATAATGGAGGAAAAATGAGAAAACATTTGCATAAATTTGAGACAACAATGTGGATTGCAATCAAGGCAATTTTGTATCTCTCTTTACTACTTATATTCATAAAAATCTTCGGAAGGGAAAGCATCGGACTTACGAGAATGTCTCGTACACTTGCAATTACAGTATCTACGTTTGGAATTGTAGGACTTCTTTTTTTGTCTGTATATGGCAGATATGACATTGGAAGAAGAAAAAGCAAACCGATTATTCATTCGTTATCATTGGCTGTGCTGTGTACGGATGTTATTTCTTATATACAGTTGATGATCATGAGAACAAACCGACCAGACCTTCGTCCATTCCAATTTGTGAATTTTGAAAGTTTTGGACGATTACTTGTTGTGATGGTATTGCAGATTTTAGTAATTATTGTATTTACGTATGGTGGGAATGGACTGTTTTTCAAAATTCATAAGCCGGAGAAATGCTGCATTATCACATCTTCACAGGAAAGTTTGGATGAAATTGCAAAGGCAATTGGGAAATTTAAGAAGCAGTATAAAGTTCACAAAGTTTTATCTTATAGAAGTAATGAAATCAAACGCTGGGTAAGAAAATCAGATGCAGTTTTTGTATATAATGTTCCGGCGGAAGCACGAAGAGATATTATGAGATGGTGCTACAAATATAAGATAAATGTATATTTTAATCCAGAAATCGAAGATATCATGGAGTGGAACGCGAAGCAGTATGTGTTGGACGACATGTATTTGTTGAATAAGAATGTAAAATCACTTACGATGGAACAGAGAATCATGAAGCGAATGCTGGATATTGTTCTCTCCTGTGTGCTGGGTATTTTATCTGCGCCATTCTGGTTAGGTGGAATGCTGGCAGTTAAGCTTTATGATGGCGGTCCAGTGCTGTTTAAACAAGAACGAGCAACAATTAATGGGAAAGTGTTCTTGGTGTATAAACTTCGTACAATGAAGCAGAATGTGGAAAACTTTTCTGCGAAAGCAGATGATGATCGAATTACAAAGCCGGGAAAATTCCTGAGACGTACAAGAATTGATGAGCTTCCTCAGTTGTTGAATGTGTTGAAGGGTGATATGACATTCGTAGGACCTCGACCAGAAATGTTGAAGAATGTGAATGCATATACAGAAGAATTGCCAGAATTCCAGTATCGTTTACGTATGAAAGCTGGATTGACAGGATATGCGCAGATTGTTGGAAAATACAATACGACACCGAAGGACAAGTTGATCATGGATATGATGTATATCGAACAGTTCAGTGTTTTGAAAGATATACAGTTGATTTTCCAAACAGCGATTGTTCTGCTGAAAAAAGATAGTACAGAGGCATTTGGAAAAAGTGAAGAAGGAAAATTGAAGTTTCCAGATGATGTATAGAGAACAGTTTTGACAAATGATAGAAGAAGATGTATAATAGACTACTTGTAGAACAAGAGAAAAGAAGTTGGAGGAAAAAATCGTGTTTAAAAGTGCAAGGTATGTGCTTCATGAAAATATTACAAATATTTATAGAACTATTTCGATTGCCCGATATGAACTGCTTGCAGATATGCGAGACAGTAAGTTGGGAATATTCTGGAACTTTGCAAATCCCGCAATTCAGATTTTCACATATTGGTTTTTGTTTGGATATGTGTTTAATCGAAAGGCAGTTGGCGACATCCCATATTTGATCTGGATGCTTGGCGGTATGGTGGTATGGTTCTTTATGAGCCCATGTATTTCGGAAGGATGCAGTGCCATTCATGCGAAGATTGATGTAATCACCAGAATGAAGTTTCCAATCAGTATTTTGCCACTGACAGTTGTATTTAAAAAATTATTCAATCATTTTTGTATTTTATCGATTGTTATCATCATTTATGCTACACAGGGATTTTATCCTAGTGTTCATTGGTTAGGACTTATTTATTACATGTTCTGTGCAGTTCTGTTTGCATTTGCATTATCAATGACAACCTCTGTGCTGAATATGCTGGCAAGAGATACGAAGAAGTTGATTACTTCTTGTATGAGATTATTACTGTATTTGACACCTGTACTTTGGGATGTATCCAGACTTCCAGGATGGATGCAGACGGTTGTGAGCTGTAATCCAATGTATTATGTTGTACAAGGTTATCGAGACTGCTTTTTCTATCATCGTGGTTTTGGTGCGTATAGCTGGTCCATGGCATGGTATTGGGGAATTACTCTTTTATTGTTCTTCTGGGGAAGCTATATGATGTGTAAGTTTAGAACGAAATTTATCGATATGATTTAAAGATAAGAGGTCAAAATGGACGAAAATAAGATTGCAATAGAATTAAAAAATGTTTCGAAGATTTATAAATTAAAGAGAAAAGACAAAAATGTTTCCAAAAATGACAAACTGCAATACTTTTATGCCTTAAAAGATATTTCTCTTTGCATTGAAAAAGGAAGCGTTGTAGGAATTCTTGGAACGAATGGTTCAGGAAAGTCAACGATGTCTATGCTCTTAGCGGGAATTTCATCTCCAGACGAGGGAGAAGTGATTGTAAATGGTGAACAGGCGCTGATCGCAATCAATACTGGCTTGAACAAGCAGTTGACAGGTCTGGAAAATATTGAATTAAAAGGTGCATTGCTTGGTCTTTCAAAGAAACGTATCAAGGAATTGACAGAAGATGTAATTGCATTTGCGGAAATCGGTGATTTCTTATATCAGCCTGTAAAGAAATATTCAAGTGGTATGAAATCAAGACTTGGATTCTCCATCAACCTTTGCCTTTCACCGGATATTATCATTGTCGATGAGGCTTTGTCCGTAGGAGATAGAGCATTTGCGCGCAAGTGTATGAATTATATGACACAGTTGAAAGAGTCAGGAAAGACAATTATCTTTATTTCACATTCTCTTCCACAGGTGCAGAACTTCTGTGACCAGGCATTGTGGTTAGAAGGTGGACAGCTTCGAGAGTATGGAGATATTGATACGGTGTCCGAACATTATGCAGAGTATGTAGAAACGTTAAATGGAATGACACCAGCAGAGAAGAAGAAAGAAACAGAAGAAAAATTCCAACGAAGAATTTTAAAGAATAAAAAAGTGACATTATTTGATAGATTATTCAGATAAGTGAGAGAGCGTCAAGTGGCAGAGAACAGTTCATTTGGCGCTTTCTTGTGTGTTTGACTTTTCATATAGTGTAAGATATAATAAAAGTTGGCTTAGTATGTAATTTTGAATAAAGGAGATAGTGGTGAATAGTTTAAAACCATTCATAATAGTCCTTTCTAGAAACTATTCAACAGGACTTGGCGTGATTCGCTCCTTGGGAGCAGCAGGTTATACTGTAGACCTGATTGCCAGTGTGAAGAAAAAGGGAAGTTCTATTATTGCATCTAGTAGTAAATATGTGAGGAATGCCGTTGAGGTTCTTTCACCGGAGATTCAGACAGATTCCGGCGAAGGAATTATGAAAGCGCTGATGGAGTATCCTCAAAAATATAAAGAAAAGATGATTTTGTTTCCAGCAGATGATTTTACTGCATCTGTGATTGATAAAAACCAGGAAGAATTAAAACAATACTTTTTGATGCCTGGAATTCAAGGTACTGACAGTCAGTCACTTCTGGAAAGTATGAACAAGATGGTACAGATGGAAGCGGCACGAAACGCTGGATTTCTCACACCGATGGAATGGAGCATTTCTTTAAGAGGTGATGTGGAGATTCCAGAGACGATGGTCTATCCTTGCTTTGTAAAACCGATACAAAGTGTGCTTGGCCATAAGTCCGAGATGGCAGTTTGTGAGAGCGCAGAAGAACTGGAACAGCATCTTGTGAAATTACAAAAGAATTTGAGGGACAGAGATGTTCTTGTGCAAGAGTATTTGCACATAGATAAAGAATATGATTTATCAGGAGTGTGCTTAAAAGATGAAGTCATCATTCCTGGAGTCATAGAAAAGACACGAGTGGCACAGCATGAATTAGGGGTTACCATGTGCGGGAAGATGCTTCCAATGGAAAGATTAGATGAAGTGAGAGAAAAACTAGTTACACTTCTGCGTAGATTTTCTTACATTGGAATGTTTGATTTGGAATTGAATCTTTGTGGAGACAAGATTTATTTCAATGAGATTAATTTCCGCTGCGGAGGACCTAATTTCTTTTATTATCTAAACGGGGTGAATTTACCAGAGATTCTGGTGAAAGAACTGTTGGGAGAAAAGGCTGACGGCCAAAAGATAGAGATGTTTGGAAAAACATTTGTATATGAGAAAGTTGCCTGGGAAGATTACATTCATGGCTATATGAGCAAAAGAGAATTACAGGCATGTCTGCAGGAAGCAGATTTTGGCTTATTGGTTCAGAAGAATGACCCGGCACCAGGAAAACATTTTGAAAAAAGAATTCGTCTGAGCATGGTGAAACAGCGAATGAAAAAACAGATGACGAAGGCTGCAAAAGAGAGGCAAGTGGATGCTCGTCCTCAAGTACTCGTAGCTGGAAGAAATTATGGAAATATATTGTCTATGACAAGGGCGTTTGGTAAAGCAGGCTATGATGTTGGTGTTCTAAAAGTTTTCAAAAAGAAGCCAAATCGACTCAATTTATTGAACGGACTGAAGCCGGATGCATACAGTAAGTATGTGAAGGACTACTGCGAATGTATTGTCAATGATGAGATGGAAAAAGTAGTGAAAGCATTACTTGCTATGAAAACTGACGAGAAGACATTACTTGTACCAGTAGACGACTATGTGGCATATGTTGTGGATCAGTATGCGGATGAATTGAAAGAGAAGTATGTACTTCCGGGAATCTGTGGAAAGCAGTCTGCAATTGTTCAATTGATGGACAAGTGTGAACAAAAGAGATTGGCAGCTGACTTTGGAGTGCCATTATTGCAGAGTGTAAGAGTGCAGTCTGAAAATGGAGAATTTCAGATACCGGAGCAGGTGGAATATCCATGTTTCATAAAGCCAAATGTCAGTATGAAGAGTACAAAGGCTCAGATGGCAAAGTGCGACAATCGAGAAACGTTGGAGCAGCTCCTTTGTAAATATGCGAAGCAGGGAGATTTCGATCTTTTGATCGAAAAGTATGTGGAGATAAAAACAGAATATTCTGTTCTAGGTATTAGTACGCCGGAAGCAACGGTTGCGCCGGGTGTTTTTCAGGTAGTGAGTGGAGGACACAGAGAGCGTAAAGGCGTTGCGGTGTCTGGAAAAGTGGTTCATGAGGAACGCATGCAGCCGGTGATACAAAAATGTGTAGAATTTATAGCGTCGCTAGAGTATACAGGATTGTTTGATGTGGACTTGCTGGAAACGATGGATGGAGAACTCTATTTTGTAGAATTAAATTTTCGAGCGGGAGCATCCATTCATGCATTTACCGAAAGTGGACTGAATCTCCCAGGGATGTGGGCGGACTCTATGTTGAAACAGCACCCAATTGACAGCGAATGTAAAGTAGAACAGGTAGGGAAGACATTTGTCAGTGAAAAAGTACTCTTGGAGGAATACGTGAGAAATGACGTTTCACTTCGTCAGATGAAGACCTATTTGAAATGTGCGGATATTACATTTATCCAAGATGAAAATGATACAAAACCATATAAACATTTCCGAAAGTATTATATGATTGCAGGGGTGATGAAACTTCCATATTGGATGCGAGACCATAAAAAGGCGAAGAATATATAGAGGGGAAGTATGTTATATGTTCGAAAATCAGAATAAAAATCAGAATAAAAAGACAGGAGCGCGGGAAAAGCACATTCAAAATGTGATGGCGCAGACTGGATGGAGCCGTGAATATACGGTAGAACAGATAAAGGATGCGCGAAAGCGATTGAATATCACGTATAAAGATTACAACATATGTAAGATGTACGAGATTCCTGTTGAAGAGCAAGAGGCAGAATACCAAAAGGTTCTGGATCGCAGAGCAAAAAGAAAACAGAAGCGAGAGAAAGCAATCGCATCCATCATGGAAAAATCCGGATGGAGTCGCGAGGAGACGATTGAACAAGTAGAAGATGCGAAGAAACGTTTTGGAGTTACATATGTGGATTACAACAAATATAATCTCCATAACGTTGCGAAGGAAGAACAAGAAAGCAAATACGCAAAAAGACTGGAAAAGAAAAAAGAAAAAGATGAAGTTCTGGCATCTGTGATGGAAAAAACCGGTTGGGAGCGCAGTAAGGCAAAAAAAGAAATTGAGAATGCTTCTCGAAGAACTGGCTGTGTATGGAAAGAATATTTGCTGTATAGATTTTACGAGCTGACAGAGGAAGAACAAGAGAAAGTATTCTTGATGGATCTTTCGCAAAAGCTTGGAAATAAATATGATGTAGATCAAGAATTTCGATCAATGCTTCGCAACAAAGAAAAGACAAATATTTACTTTAGCGAATATATGAAAAGACCATGGTGTGTAAATAATAAGATTAGATTTTTTGAATTTTTCAAGAAATTTTCAAAAAGCCAGCGAATTATTTACAAACCAATCAAAGGAAACTGCGGAAGAGGTGTGGAAGCCTTTGAAGTTAGCTTTTTCAAAATGTGGACCCTATACCATAGATTGAAAAAATACCCGGAAGGGGTTGTGGAAGAATACGTTGTACAGCATCCAGATGTGAGTGCAATCTCACCGTATGCAGTAAATACGATGCGTATCGTAACAATGTCATCAAATTCTTTTGCAGTTACAGATTCTGGAGAGAAAATGGATGTTGCTTATGTTGCACTGAGAATTGGTGGTGCAGATGCCGTTGTAGATAATTTCCACAGTGGCGGTATGGTTGCTGGTGTAGATAAGAATACAGGCGAAGTTGTTACGGATGCCGTTGATATGGAAGGCCATGTCTACAAAATCCATCCGGCAACAGAGAAAATGATTCGTGGATTTAAAGTTCCATTTTTCCAGGAATCATTGTCTATGGTTACAGAAGCAATAGAAAAAAATCAAATTGAAGGATACTTGGGATGGGACATTGCAATTACGGAAAACGGTCCAGTACTGATTGAAGTAAACACAATGCCTGCAGTTGCACTTTTGTCAGCACCATATGTGCCTGAGAAAAAGGGAATGAAGGATCTCATGGAAAAATACTTGTAATTAGAGAAGGAAAGTAAGATATGGAGAGATTAGAAAAACCATTAGTTGTTGTATTATCAAGAGTCTATTCTACTGGATTAAGTGTAATCCGCTCATTAGGCGCAGCTGGTTATACGGTAGATTTGGTAGCAAGTGCTTATAGAACGGGTACATCAGAGATTGCAGCTAGTAGTAAATACGTGCGTCAGTCTGTGGAAGTTGTGTCTAAGAAAGTTAAAGATGGAGATGACACAGAGTTACTGGATGAATTGATGAAATACGCTGGAAAGTATGAACAGAAACCAGTGCTTTTCCCAACAGATGATTACACAACATCTATCATGGATTTGAATCGAGAAGTGTTAAAAGAACATTTCATTATGCCTACAATTGTTGGTGGAGGAAATGGATGTCTGACGGAGCGCATGGACAAAACTGTACAGGGAGAGATGGCGAAAAAGGCAGGTCTCCTGACTCCGAAGGAATGGATTTTCTCATTGGAAGAAGAGATTGTAATTCCAGAAGATATGGTATATCCATGCTTCTGCAAACCAATTGAAAGTGTTACTGGATACAAAAGAGAAATGAAGATGTGCAGCGATGAGATGGAACTGAAAAGCCATTTGAACCGTTTGCGTCGAATTTTTGAAAAACGTTCCATCTTAGTTCAGGAATTCTTGGAAATTGATAATGAAATTGATATTTCCGGTGTTTGTCTGGATCAGGAGATCATTATTCCTGCAATCATTAAGAAAACAAATGTTGCACAGTATGAGAAGGGTGTAACACTTGCCGGAAAAGTAGTACCATTTGATGAAATTAGCGAAATCAAAGAGAACATTATCCGTATGTTGAAAGATTTCCACTATGTGGGAATGTTCGATATGGAGTTGAATATCGTTGGAGATAAGATTTATTTCAACGAAGTGAACCTTAGAAGTGGTGGACCAAACTATTCTTACTTTATGAGTGGTGTGAACTTACCAGCATTATACGTAAAAGAAGCGTTGGGAGAGAGACATACACCAGAAGAGGAAGTTGTTAAGAGCATCGGTAAGTCATTTATTTATGAAAAAGTAGCCTGGGAAGATTACATGAATGGATTCATGACAAAACAGGAACTGAATCAAAGTATTGCGGATGCAGACATTACATTGTTGTGCAGTGACGATGACCCAGAACCAGGTCGCATCTTCCAGAAAAAGATGACGAAGGTTGCTACAAGAAAGAAACTGAGAAAAACAAAGAAAACATTAAAGAGAAAAATGGCTCCAGTTCCAAGAAAAGTGAAACATTGGGTTGTTGGATATCCACAGAGCCGAAAGAAGAATCAGCGAGACGCCAATGCAGAGAAACCACGTATCCTTGTAGCAGGGCGTAACTATTGCTCCAACTTATGTATGGCCAGATCTTTGGGAGAAGCAGGATATGAAGTAGAAGTCTTGAGAATTTTCCAGGTAAGACCAAAACGTAAAAATGTCATGAAGCTGATGAAACCAGATGCATACAGCAAGTATGTAAAGGCATTCTATATTTGTGTATCACGTAGACGAAGCAGACGAATTGTTAATAGATTGAAGCAGATTGCAGATCCAGATAACAAGATGCTTTTGATTCCGGCAGATGACCTGGTAGCGAATATTGTGGATGACTATTTAGAAGAATTACAGGATTACTATTTACTTCCAAATATTGATAATAAGGCTGGAGCAATCAACCGATTGATGAGCAAGGAAGTTCAGAAAGAACTTGCGGCGGCAGCAGGGCTTCCAGTTGTGAACAGCTGTGTGATTCGTACAAAACAGGGTGAATTTGAAATTCCGGACAGCGTATCTTATCCATGCTTTATGAAGCCAAATATTAGTAAGAACAGTTCCAAGAGCCGTATGAGAAAATGTGATTCCAGAGAAGAACTGGAAGCAGCACTGACTGAATTTTCACAGAAGAAAGATATCGAAATGTTGATTGAAGATTATGTGGAAATTGAAAAAGAATATTCAATCTTAGGTGTGAGCACAAGAGAAGGTGTTGTTGGACCTGGTTATTTTGGTGCTGAAGAAGGTGGACATGCAGAACGTAGAGGTGTAGCGTTAATCGGTAAGATTCTTCCATGTTCAGAAGAGCAGAAGTTGATTGATGATATCTTGAAGTTTATCGCAACATTGAACTTCGAAGGTCTTTATGATGTCGATTTGATTCAGACAAAAGATGGGAAAATGTATTTCGTAGAATTGAACATGCGATTTGGAGCTTCTGGTTATGCAGTTACACAGTGTGGCGTGAACCTGCCAGCAATGTTTGCAGATTACATGATCTTCCACAAACCGATTGATTTGAACTGTAAAGTAAAAGAAACAGGAAAGACATTTATCAGTGAAAAAGTTATGCTGGATGAATATATTAAGAGTTTCATAACTTGGTCTGAGTTGAAGGAAAAGATGAACACAGTTGATATTCACTTCATCAAAAATGAAGAGGATATGAAACCATATCAGCACTTTAAGAAATTCTACTCAGTAGCGAAAGTTATGCGTAATGCATACAAGATTCAGGAAGCACGTGCACTGAAAAACAGTGAAGAAGAACTGGGAAGCTAAGAGTAGACGGGAACGAGTATGGTAAAAGTGTTAATTCAAGGATTAGTGTGGGCAATGCGAGGACTAAATGTGTTCTTCCGACCATTGCCTCTGAAAGAAAAAGTGTGTATCATCAGTCGTCAGGCAGACGAACCGACACTGGATATTAAGCTTCTGGATCAGGAACTGAAACGCCAGGGAGCGGAGACTGTAGTACTCACCAAAACATTGAAAAAGAATTTGAAGGGAATGCTGTTGTATTCTTTACAGATGATCAGACAGATGTACCATATCGCAACTTCAAAAGTAATCGTAGTGGATGGATACTGTATTTTGGTGTCTGTCTTGCCCAAAAAGAAGAATCAGCAAGTGGTACAGATGTGGCATGCGCTTGGGGCAATCAAAAAGTTTGGATGGCAGAATGTTGAAAATCCGGATGGCCATGGGCGAGAAGTTGCCGAGGCGATGTGCATGCATAGAAATTATGATTATGTATTGGCACCTGGAGCACAGACAGGAAAGTATTTTGCAGAAGCTTTTCGCACACCAGAGGAACGTGTAGTCTTTTACGGGCTTCCAAGAATTGATTTTCTTCGCACTGTAGATGAAAAGCAGAAAAAGGAGATGGAAGAACGATATCCGGAAATTGTTTCCAAAATCAATATTTTGTACGTTCCGACTTTCCGTAAAAATGCAGAAGTGGAGTTGGAAAGATTGGTGGCACAGTTTGACTTTGCTCACTTTAACTTGATTATTAAAAAACATTTTTTAGATCGAGGAGACTATGGATGGGCAAAAGAAGCTGGGGCAATCGTTGATGAAAGTTATTCATCGATTGAATGGCTTAGAATCTGCGAAAAAGTAATCACAGATTATTCGGCGATGGCTTTTGAAGCGGCTATTTTGGAAAAAGACTTGTATATTTTTCAACCAGATGTAGCGAAGTATGAGCAGAATGTGGGATTGAATGTTGAGATGAAACAGGAAGCGATTGCAGACTATGTCTTCTGCGAGGAAGGGAAATTGCTGCAATCCATGAAAGAACCATATGACAGGGAAAAGGTCATTGCATTCCGAAAAAAATATATAGAAATTGAGTTGGAAGGTTGTACGAAGAGACTGAGTGAATTTCTTCTTACGCTTTTCGCAAAGTAGGAGGATGTTTTGAAAATTATACCAGTATTAAAAAATGCAGCTAAGAAATCCACTGGTCTGCGAATCCTTATGAGAGATTCTCTCTATTTTCTGAGAAAAATACGTTATCGATTACGAGGAAGATCTGTAAAAGTAGACGATAAGGTCATTATGTTTGGAGCATACAATGGAAAAAGCTATGCATGCAGTCCAAAAGCGGTGTATGAATATATCCTACAGGAAAAGCGATTTGAGGATTATCAGCTGGTTTGGCTGTTTCAACAACCAGAGGAGTACAAATTCTTAGAAAAGAATAGAAACACGATTGTTGTGAAGAATCAGAGTGCAGAGTGTGAAAGATATTTACACAAGGCAAAATATTGGATTTTTAATTTCCGTGCGCTGGATCACTGGATTCCAAAGAAGGAACAGGTTTATGTTCAGTGTTGGCATGGAACACCATTAAAACGTCTTGGCTACGATATTACAAATTCAGATAATGCTATGAATTCTGTACATGAGATTCAGAGCAAATATAAGATTGATACAAAACGATTCGACTATTTGTTATCATCCTGTGAATTTGTGACAGAGAAATTCAGTACAGCATGGAATCTGAAGAAATTCGGAAAAGAGGATGCGATACTGGAAGTTGGATATCCACGAAATGATTTTCTTTGTAAATTTACACCAGATGATGTGAAAACTGTGAAGGAAAGATTGGGATTAGGTGACTGCAAAAAGAAGATTATTCTGTATGCACCAACATGGAGAGATAATCAGCATGATGCAGAAGCTGGATATGTGTACAAAAATCCGGTGGATTTTGAATACTTGTCCAAGGAACTTTCAGATGAGTACATTATTTTATTCCGCGCACACTATTTGGTAGCAGATAATTTTGATTTTGCGTCTTACAAAGGATTTGTATATGATGTGTCATCCTATGATGATATCAATGAACTTTACATTGTTGCAGATCTTTTAATCACGGATTACTCCAGCGTATTTTTTGATTATGCGATTACAGAGAGAAAGATGCTGTTCTATATGTATGATATGGAAGAATATCGAGATGAGATGCGAGGGTTCTACTTGAATGTCGATGAACTTCCAGGCCCGATCATTCAAAAAGAGGAAGAATTGGTAAATGCGATTCGTATGCCATACACGGAAGAAGAACATGAACGAATTCAAGCATTTAACAAAGTTTACAATCAGAGAAATGATGGGGCAGCAGCCAAACGATTGACAGAGGTTGTGCTTGAACCTAAGAAAATATAAATGAGGAAATGTAGTATGAAGAGAGTAATTACTTACGGAACATTTGACCTGTTACATTATGGTCACATCAATTTGCTGCGAAGAGCAAAAGAACTTGGCGATTATTTGATCGTGGCACTTTCTACAGATGAATTCAACTGGAATGAAAAAAAGAAGAAATGTTATTTCAGCTATGAGCAGAGAAAACAGCTGTTGGAAGCAATTCGTTATGTGGATTTGGTGATTCCTGAAGAAAATTGGGAACAGAAACGTACAGACATTCACGAATATCATGCGGATGTGTTTGTAATCGGAGATGACTGGAAAGGAAAATTTGACTTCTTGAAAGAAGAAGGTGCAGAAGTTGTCTATTTAGAAAGAACTCCAGATATCTCCACCACAACGATTAAGCAGGATATGAAAAAATAAGAGAAGAATAATACAAATGCTGACATCGAAAGGTGTTAGCATTTTTGCATAGTGGAAGATGGATAATAATTTACGTAAGAGTTTTTTTGTGTTATCATGAACACAATATGAATATTGAGAGGAAAGGAAGATAACATTCATGACCCAAATGAAAGATTGGCATGGTGGACAAAAGCTGAGAAACTGGTTTTTGCAACTGTCCTTGAAGAAAAGGATTGCAGTGTGCACAGCCGGTGTGTGTCTGTGCCTATTGGCCAGTGGAGTTATTTTTGTAGCAGCGAAGTTGATGAAGTTGGATTCAGAAGATATTGATTCTGATAAAATTGTTGTGAACGAATCCGCGGAAGAAGTAGGCGAGGGTTATACGACAGTTGCATTGTTTGGAATTGATTCGAGAGCTGGAGAACTGGAACGAGGAACCCGAACAGACTGTATCATCGTTGCAAGTCTGAACAATAAGACGAAAGAAGTTCGGATGGCATCGGTATATCGCGATACCTTGCTGGACATTGAGGATGGCAGGTTGCAAAAGTGTAATGCGGCATATAGCTATGGTGGGCCAACGCAGGCAATCAGTATGCTGAATAAGAATCTTGACCTGAATATTCAGGACTATGCGACGGTCGATTTCTCAGCGATTGCCAATGCGATTGATTTGCTTGGCGGAATCGAAATTGAGATTCAACCAGAGGAAATAAAACCTTTGAACAAGTATGTGTCAGAAACGGCAAAAGTTGCCGGGAAAAAGGCCAATAAGGTTCGGGAAGCAGGGCTGCAGCATCTGGATGGAGTTCAGGCAACAACTTATGCGAGAATTCGTTCGACAGCAGGCGGAGACTTTACACGCACAGAGAGACAACGACTTGTAATTGAGAAGATTGTGGAAAAAGTGCAGAAGACAGATTTGGGAACAGTCAATCAGATCATTGATGAGATTTTACCGACGATTAAGACGAGTTTTTCAGCAACAGAGATTTTGTCTTATGCGAAAGATTTCATGAAGTATAAGATTAGTGATTCTACAGGATTTCCGTTTGATAAAACAACAGATACGATTTCAGGACTTGGAAGTATTGTGATTCCAGTTACGTTGGAGTCAAATGTGGAACAGCTGCATAAGTTTTTGTATGAGGGAGAAACCTATACGGTATCCGAACAGGTGAAAGCAATCAGCGAGGCAGTCATTGCCAGAGTGGGACAACGAGATGCAGTAGATGATTCGACACTCAGGCAGCAGACCTATACGCCAAGTGAAGAAGACCGGGAGCAGGAAAAACAACCAGAATCCACATCGACGGGTTCAACGACCACACCGAGTCAGAGTGGAGCGAACGATGAGGCGAGTACGGATACTGGCGATGGAACACATCCAGGAGGGACCACGGAAGATTCCGAAGGGACTGACAGTGGAACAACTGGAGATAATGAGCAAGATCACACAAAACCACCATCAGATGCAGGAGGTGAAGCAGAAGTACCGGATTCAGGAGGTGAAACAGAACCTCCTGAAGAGGGGGGAGATTCTGAAACTGGTGGAGTAAGTGAAGAAGAATAGAAAAGGAGAAAGAACGTGAAACAGACAGGAAAGAAATTACAGGCATTATTGCTGGCAGGGGTGTTAGTATTTAACTTTTCCGCACCTGCATTTGCTTCAGAAGCGAAGGGTGAAGCAAAAGAGGTAACAGGACAAGAGCTGACTATCAATTGGACGGACAATGAAGATTATGCTGTGGTATTGGTGGATGAAGAGGAAGTATATACTTATACTGGCGAAGCGGTAGAGCCACAAGTAAAAGTTGTGTGCAAACAGGGAGAAACGGGTGAAACAAGTATTGAAGTTCCAAATGAGAACGAACAGGTTTATCAGGTATCTTATGAGAACAATGTGAATGTAGGTACAGCGACTGTAAAAGTAACTGCATTAGAAAATAGCGGCTATCAGGGAGAGTTGTCTACAGAGTTTGAAATTCAGGCAGCAGATCTTTCTGATGCAAATGTAACATTGTCAGCAACAGAATATACATACAATGGAAATGCGAAAACTCCATCCGTAACAGTAGAGCTGAATGGAAAGGTTCTGGAAAAAGAAACAGATTATACAGTAGAATATGTGGATCATACAGCAGTTGGTACTGCAAAAGCGGTTGTAAAGGGTGTAGGTAATTACTGTGGAGAGACATCTGCAGAATACAAGATTCTTTTCAAAACACCAGTATTATCTACAAGTACAGAATATAACAAAGTGAACTTGACTTGGACGAAAGTACCAGGTGTTGATGGATATGAGGTTTTAAGAAGTAAATCAAAAGGTTCTGGATATGCAGTAATTGCTACACTTTCATCTGCAGATGCGAAAAGTTATGCAGATAAAAAAGTGGAATTCAACAAAACTTACTACTATAAAGTTCGCGGATACCAGGGAACTGGTGATGCAAAAGTGTATACAAAGGAATCCAGTGTTTGCAGCCAGCGTGTACGTCCAGCACAGGTGAACTTTACAAAGCTTTCAAGAGTTCGTTACAATGAGATTAAACTTACTTGGGAAAAAGTATCTGGTGCATCAGGTTATGCAGTTTATCGCAGTTCATCTAAAAATGGCGAATATAAGATAATCGCAAAGGTGAAAAAAGGTTCTGAATTATCTTACACAGATAAAGACCTTACATGTGGAAAGAAATTCTACTACAAAGTGAAAGCTTACCGCACAGTAGGTG
Organism: uncultured Lachnospiraceae bacterium; assembly: GCA_964591105.1. GTDB lineage: Bacteria > Bacillota > Clostridia > Lachnospirales > Lachnospiraceae > CAZPZR01. Next base: position 67,342 of record CAZPZR010000002.1, read on the forward strand.
AAACAAACTATTACGGCAGCGAATCTAAGATTAGATATAACTATACAAGACCAGCAAAGACAAAATTCAGCGATACACAGACAACTTATAAGTCTACAAAGATCACATTAAACTGGACAAAAACTGCTGGAGCAGAAGGATACGAGGTTTACAGAGCAACCAGCAAGAACGGTACTTACAAGAAAGTAAAAACACTTTCTGGCAAATCAACAACAAGCTGGACAAATACAGGTCTTTCTAAGTCAAAGACATATTATTACAAAGTAAGAGCGTATTGCAAAATAGATGGAAAGACATTCTATGGTTCTTACTCAGATGTATTAAAAAAGTCAAAAGCTGGATGGCGTTATGTAAATGGATATAAACTTTACTATGATGCGAGCGGAAATCTTGTAAAAGATGTGAGCAACATTATTGGAAAACAGTCCTCCTACGTGATTAAAGTAAACAAACAGCAAAACTGTGTAACAGTGTATGCAAAGGACGGAAGCAATGGTTATATCATCCCTGTAAAAGCAATGATCTGTTCTACAGGATACTCAACACCAACAGGAACATTCTATACACCAGCAAAATACAGATGGCATACATTGATGGGACCATCTTATGGACAGTGGTGTACAAGAATTTACAAGAGCTTCTTGTTCCACTCTGTATTCTATAATGGATACAACAATAACAATGCATTGAGTGTAAGTGCATATAACAAACTTGGAATTACAGCGTCTCACGGATGTGTCAGATTAACAGCAGGAGATGCAAAGTGGATTTATGATAATTGTAAATTGAGTACAAAGGTAATCATTTACAATAGTTCCACTTCAGGACCTCTTGGAAAACCTTCTGCATACAAGCTTCCATATTGGCATACATGGGATCCAACAGATCCAAACATGAAGTCAAAATGCAAGAGCAGAGGCTGCCATTAATACGTAAAAATAGAAATTAGTTAGTGAAAAAGCGAGATGGAAACATCTTGCTTTTTCTGCGTTATGAGATCCATCACCAGAGATTACCGTTTACAAAAAATAAAAATTCTGCTAAAATACAGGACGATAATGCAAAGAAAATACACAACTGTGCAAAAACATGATTATATGGAGGTTATCGTATGTGTGGAATTGTAGGTTACATCGGAAATAGACAGGCAGCACCCATCTTACTTGACGGTTTGTCAAAGTTAGAATATCGAGGGTACGATTCAGCAGGGATCGCTGTATATAATGGGAATGCAATTGATCTTGTGAAAACAAAAGGCAGATTGAAAGTGTTAAGTGAAATGACACATGATGGAGAGACGCTTCCAGGAACAGTGGGGATCGGTCACACCAGATGGGCTACACATGGATCTCCTTCGGATGTGAATGCACATCCACATTTCAATGAAGCAGAGACGATTGTTGTTGTGCATAATGGAATTATCGAGAATTATTTGAAATTAAAGAAGCAACTGCAAGAGAGAGGATATGAGTTTGTATCTGAGACAGATACAGAAGTGCTTGCACATCTTTTAGATTATTTCTATAAGAAAAGTAAAGAGCCAATGGATGCAATTACAAAGGTCATGCACCGAGTTGAAGGATCATACGCATTGGGAATCATTTTTAAAGACAATCCCAATGAACTTTTCGCAGTTCGTAAGGACAGTCCGTTGATTGTGGGAAAAACAGAGGATGGGAATCTGATTGCATCAGATGTACCTGCAGTGTTAAAATATACGAGAGATGTATATTTCATTGAAAACGAAGAGATTGTACGAATGACAGAATGTTCCATGAAGTTCTTTAATATGGAACAGGAAGTGATTGAAAAAGAATCTGTGCATATTGACTGGGATGTGAATGCTGCGGAAAAAGGCGGATATGAACATTTCATGCTGAAAGAGATGAATGAGCAGCCAAAAGCGATTTTGGATACATTTTCTCCAAGAATTAAGGATGGAGCAATTGTGATTGATGAACTTGGCATGTCAGAGGAAGAGATACTGGCTGTAAAGAAGATTCAGATTGTCGCTTGTGGATCGGCATATCACACAGGAGTCACAGCAAAGTATGTGTTTGAAGGACTTGCAAGGATTCCAGTAGAAGTGGATGTGGCATCGGAATTCCGATACAGAGATCCAATCATTGAAGAGGGGACGATGGTAATTGTTATCAGTCAGTCTGGAGAAACTGCGGACACATTAGCGGCACTTCGTGAATCACAAAAGCGGGGAGCAAGCGTACTGGGAATCGTGAATGTGGTAGGAAGTTCTATTGCCCGCGAGGCAGATCATGTGATGTATACTTGGGCTGGACCAGAAATTGCAGTAGCAACTACAAAGGCTTACTCTGCACAACTGATTGCGCTGGATCTTCTTGCAATGAAGTTTGCGCACGTCAGAGGAAAGATTACGGATACACAGTTAGAAGAGATGATCACAGATTTGAAGGCTCTGCCATCGCAGGTGGAGATGCTCTTGAGCCACAAGGAAAAGATTCAGAGATTCGCAGAGCGATATCTGGCAGCAAAAGATGTATTTTTCATCGGCAGGGGAATTGACTATGCGATTTCTTTGGAAGGTTCGTTAAAACTGAAAGAGATTTCCTACATTCATTCCGAAGCTTATGCGGCAGGGGAGTTGAAGCATGGAACAATCTCACTGGTGGAAGAAGGAACCTTGGTGGCAGCAGTATTAACACAAAAAGACTTGTATAAAAAGGCAATTAGTAATATGGTAGAAGTAAGAACCAGAGGGGCATTCGTTCTTGCAGTGACCAATGAAAATAATACAGAAGTAGAAAAAGCAGCAGATTTTGTGATTTATATTCCAGAGACGAATAAATATTTTACAAATTCATTGGCAATCATCCCGCTTCAGCTATTCGGATATTACATTTCTGTGGGACGTGGCTGCGATGTGGATAGGCCGAGAAATCTGGCGAAATCAGTAACTGTAGAATAAAGGAGAAGTCATGTACGATTATTTAATAGTAGGTTCAGGGCTTTATGGAGCAATTTTTGCACATGAAGCAAAGAAAAAAGGAAAAAGTTGTCTGGTAGTTGAAAAGAGACCACATATCGGAGGCAACATTTACACAAAAGAAATCGAAGGAATTCAAGTGCACTGGTATGGGGCACATATTTTCCATACCAGCAACCGAGAAGTGTGGGAATACATTCAGCAGTTTGCAGAATTTAATCGCTACACCAACAGCCCAGTGGCAAATTATAAGGGTGAAATCTACAACCTTCCATTCAATATGAATACGTTTAACAAGATGTGGGGAGTAATCACTCCAAAAGAAGCAAAAGCGAAGATTGAAGAGCAGATTGCAGAGTGTGGCATTGAAAATCCAACCAACTTAGAAGAACAAGGAATTCGTCTGATTGGAAAAGATGTCTACGAAAAATTAGTAAAGGGATATACTGAGAAGCAGTGGGGACGTCGTGCGACAGAACTTCCACCAGAGATTATTAAGAGACTTCCAGTGAGATATACTTATGATAATAACTATTTCAATGACATTTATCAGGGAATTCCAATTGGCGGATACACAGCGATCATTGAGAAGATGATGGAAGGAATCGAAGTAAGACTGAATACAGATTTCCTTGCAGAGCGAGAAGAACTCTCCAAGCTGGCAAAGAAAATCGTGTATACAGGACCAATTGATGCGTACTTCGATTACAAGTATGGAGAACTGGAATATCGTTCTGTTTCTTTTGAGACAGAAGTGCTGGATGAAGAAAACTATCAGGGAAATGCAGTTGTGAACTATACAGAGTATGAAGTGCCTTACACAAGAATTATTGAACACAAGCATTTTGAGTTTGGAACTCAGGAAAAAACAGTTATTTCCAGAGAATATCCATCGACATGGAAAAAAGGAGACGAACCATATTACCCAATCAATGATGAGAAAAATGGTGCGTTATATGAAAAATATCGTCAACTTGGAGAGCAGGAAGGTAATGTAATTTTTGGCGGCCGCCTGGGTACATATAAATATATGGACATGCATCATGTCGTTGCAGAAGCCCTAAAAATGGTAAATATCGAGCTTTCCTAGTTGCACTTTCGCTGTAAATGTAGTAAAATATTCGGTGTTTATGTAAAAAAATAGCGAAAAGAGGCTTGAAATGGCAAGAAAAAAGAAACAGCTGAAAGCAGTAAGAGCTGCGGAAGCTAGAAAGAGACGAAGAAACCGTAAACGAAAAAGAGCGATTATACTGGCAGTTGAAATCATCGTGCTTTTACTTCTTTCTGGAACTGCTTATGTGATGGCGAAATTTGACAAGTTCGATACTGTTGAGATTAATCAAGATGATTTGGAGATTAATCAAGGTGCTGTAAAAGAAGGATATACAACTGTTGCGCTTTTTGGAATTGATACAAGAAGCGGAAAGGCGGAAGAAACAGGAACGCGTACGGATACGATCATTCTGGTATCCATTGATAATAAGACTAAGGAAGTGCGCATGTCTTCTGTGTACCGAGATACAGTTCTTCAGCAGGAAGATGGTACGTATAATAAGGTAAATGCAGCTTATGCTATCGGAGGACCAAAAGGTGCGATCAACGTACTGAATAAGAACTTGGACCTCGATATTGAAGACTACGCAACAGTAGACTTTAAGGCAATGGCAGATGCCATAGATTTGCTTGGTGGTGTGGAACTTTATGTGACAGAGCCGGAAGCGAACATGTTGAACAAATATGTAAAAGAAACAGCGAAAGCAGCTGGAAAGAAAGCAAATCTTCTTTCTGGAGAGGGCACATATACTTTAGATGGTCCTCAGGCAGTTACTTACGCTAGACTCCGTAAGCTGGAAGGTGGAGACTATAAGAGAACAGAACGTCAGAGAACGTTGATCAAAGCATTGCTTGCGAAAGCAAAACAGATCGACCTGTTTACAGTCAATGAGATTATTGACACAGTATTTCCACAGATTTCTACAAGCTTTACATTATCAGAAGTAGTAGAACTGGCTTCTGGACTGATGTCCTATGAACTGATGGGAAGCGAAGGGTTCCCATTTGATAAGACAGACGCTGTCCGTTACCATAATGCAAGTGTTGTTATCGCATTAGGATTGGCAGAAAATGTAGAAGACCTTCATGAATTCCTTTATCCAAATGAGGAAAAGACAGGAGTTTCAGAAACAGTACAGACAATTTCGAATGAAATTTCTTATACCACTGGTGTCGTAAGACCGGCAGAGCTGGATATGGAAGATACAACCGAAGAGGAAGAACAGACAGACAGCAGTACGCCAGTAATCACCAATGCAGATGGTTCTTCAGCACAATAGTGGATAAATTGACAGAATTTGCATGACTAGAAATGATAAAGCGTGTTACAATATGAAATAAGAATCGAAAGAGAAAGAGGATAGAAACATGAAGTTGATGAAAAAAATCAGTGTTATTTTGTTAAGCCTTTGTCTGTGTATGCCTTGTTTTTCTATGGTTGCACATGCTGCAAATGGTAGAATTTCGTTTACAGACCCAGAGACTGCTGTAGGGGAAATGGTAGAAGTAAGATGTGTACTTCGTTCTACAAGCGGAAACATGGGAAATATTGAAGTGGTTTTAAATTATGATAGTTCGGCATTAAGATTTGATTCTGGTTCTGGAGTATCAGATGACGGAAATGGAGCTTTGACTTGTACAAGTACAGGTGGAAGTGCAGAAGTTTCTTTTGATATGCAGTTTCAGGCTTTAAAAGAAGGAGATACTTCTATCACAATTAGTAGCGCAACAGTTGCGGATGCAAATGGAAATGCGTTGACATTTGACCAGGGAAGTTCTGCAGTTAAGATTGCAGAAGGAGATCCATCTAAGATTACAGAAGGTGGTGACAGTTCTTCTGAAAGCGCAGAAGATGCTGCTGTTGAAGTGAATGGTGTTTCTTATACATTGACAGATAACTTTGCAGATACAGATATTCCAAGTGGATATACAAGAACACAGGTATCTTATGAAGGTGCAGAACGTCAGATGGTAACAAATGCATCTGGTAATGTAAATCTTGCATATTTGACAGATGCAGAAGGAACAGGAGATTTCTTCTTATTTGATGCAGAAAATACATCTTTTGCTGTTTATGAAGAAATTTCAATTTCAGATACAGCGTCTATTATCGTACTTAACGATGCAGATGCAGTAAATCTTCCAGATACATATCAGGAAGCAAAATTAACATTAAATGATAAAGAATTCCCAGTATGGCAGGATACAGAGCATGAAGGATATTATATCATCTATGCGATGAACAACAACGGTGAAAAAGCATACTATCGTTATGATTCTGCTGAGGGTACTTACCAGAGATTTGAAGTAGCTCAGGAAGAAAAAACTGAGGAAAAGAAAACAGATACATCTTCTGTGATGGGAAAACTTCAGAATTTTGTGGAAAACCATGCGTCACTTGTTGTATTGGCAGGTGGAGTTGTAGCAATTCTTTTCTTGTTAATCTTGATTGTTATGGCTGTAAAACTTCGTCACCGTAATGCAGAATTAGACGATCTGTATGATGAATACGGCATTGATATGGATGAAGAGCCAGCACCAAAAAAGAAAGACAAGAAGAAAGATAAGAAAGCGAAAAAGAAACAGCGCTATGAAGACGACTTTGAAGAAGACTTTTTAGAAGACGATTTCGAAGAAGATATGTACGAAGATGAGTATGAAGATGAGTATGAAGAAGCATATGAAGAAGACTTCGAAGAAGCATACGAGCCGGAAGAAGCATATGAAGAAGACTTTGAAGAGGCAGAGTATGAAGAAGCATATGAAGAAGACTTTGAAGAAGCTTTCGAACCTGACTTTGAAGAAGATGTCTTTGCTGGATATGAGACAAGAAGTGAAATCATGATTGATGATTTGGATGCTCTTTTGGGAGAAAGAACTCCAGAGAAACGTGGTCATATGGAAACAGATGACACTTTCAAAGTAGATTTCATTGACCTGGATTAAGGAAAAGAATAATAGATGGAGGGGCTTTGGAATATTCCAAAGCCTTTGCCTTTGTAGAAATAAATGTGTGAAGGATGGAAACATGCTGAAAATTTATTATCAAAAACGAGCAGAAGGAGTCGCAGTAACAGGGTGCGATGGAGTGGATGGAAAGGTCGTGCTTCCAGAGGAGATTGATGGTAATCCAATTGTAGAGATTGCACCATATGCATTTTCCAATCATGAGCGAGATTCTGAAGATTTTGTGTGGGAGAATTCAGAAGTTGGAAGCTGGATGGATGCAAAGCCACTGTGCGCAGCAGAAGTGGAGGAAATTCATTTACCAAAGTACGTAAAAGAAGTTGGAAAATATGCTTTTTACCGTTGCAGAAATTTGCGAAAGCTTGTATTATCGGATGGAATCCTTGAAATTGGCGGCGGAGCATTGAACGGATGTCGAAGCCTTCGAGAGGTGGACATTCATCTTTGGAACGGAGAAAAATCGGCACTGAAATCGATTGTTGAGGAGAATCGTTTTGAAATTTATGTCCGAATGTTCTACCATGCGGGAGTAGAAGAACAAGTGTCTGAGCTGCTTTTTCTGGAACATTATGAGGAAGCGGTAGAAAATACACCAGCACGTTTGCTGTATACAAGTCACCATGGTGCTGGAGGATATTATAGACAGTGCTTTTATAACCGAGAAATTGATTATAAGAAATATGATGAATTATTACCATGGGCCATTGCAGGAGATACGACAGAACATGTATTTCGCATGGCATTATACCGATTGAGATTCCCGTATAAGCTTTCAAACACTGCAAAACAAGCATATGAAGAATATGTGTGCAAAAATTTGAAAGATGCTGTGAGTGCTTTGGTGCAGAAGGATGAGATGGAAAGTCTGCAATTTCTGTCAGAAGGCAATTACTGGGAGAAAGATGCATTGGATCAAGGAATTGATGCAGCATCACTGCAAAAGAAGACAGAAATTTTGAGTTTTCTTATGGAAGAAAAAGGAAAGAAATTTCCGAAGAAAAAGAAAACCTTTGAGTTATAGAACACGGAGAAAGGGAAAAGATGGAAGAGCAAAGCCTGAGTGAAAAATTGAATCAGATTGGCAGACAGATTTTGTTAGTTTCTAGAAATGAGCTGTATCTGAAGATGCGGTTTCTGGATGTGGCACTGAGTAGTTTCCCATTTGTGATGGATGACCAGATTTCTACTATTGGAACAGACGGCTTGGCAATCTACTATCATCCGCAGTATCTGGGAGGCCTTTTTCGAGAAAATCGAATCCTTGTGAATCGCGCGTATTTGCATATGGTTTTACATGGGATTTTTAAACATATGATTCGACGTAATGGACGAGACAGAAGATATTATGATCTTGCCTGTGAGATTGCAGTGGAATCAATTATTGATGAAATGCAGCATCGCTGCGTGTTGCAGTCTAGATCCTGGCTGCGAAGAGAGACTTATCGACGCATGAAAGAAAAGATGAAAGTCTTAACGGCAGATAAGATTTATCAGGTGTTGCTTGGCATGGAATTGTCGGAGCGAGAACTTCTGAATCTGGAGCTGGAATTTCAGAGAGATGATCATCGTTACTGGCCAGATGAAGATGAGAAAAAAAAGCGAGAGCAAATTGAAAATCAGTGGCAGAATATTAGTGAGAAAATGGAAACGGATATGGACACATTTTCTAAAGAAGCGTCGGAACAGTCCGGAACATTAATTGACCATGTGAAGGTGGAAAATAGAGAACGCTTTGATTATCGACAATTTTTGCGTAAATTCTCAGTTTTAAAAGAAGAAATGAGTGTGGACCAGGATTCTTTTGACTATGTGTTTTACAGCTACGGTTTACAGTTATATGGCAATATGCCTTTGATTGAACCTCAGGAGTGGAAAGAGACACAGAAAATTGAAGAGTTTGTGATTGTAATTGATACATCGATGTCTTGCTCGGGAGAATTGGTGAAAAAATTTTTGGAACAAACCTATGCTGTTTTGAGCGAGACAGAAAGTTTCTTTCGCAAAGTGAATATTCACATTGTGCAGTGCGACGATCAGGTGCAGACGGATGAGGTGATTACCAATGAGGAAGAGTTGGTGCGTTATATGGAACATCTGGAATTGCGCGGAGAAGGTGGAACAGATTTTCGACCAGCCTTTGAATATGTGGATAAATTGCGAAGAGAACATGCATTTACGCAGTTAAAAGGACTGCTTTACTTTACGGATGGACAGGGGATTTATCCAAATCGTCGACCATCTTACGAAGTGGCATTTATCTTTTTGAAAGAAGATTATGAGGATGCACAGGTTCCACCCTGGGCTATGAAATTAATATTGGAAGAAGAGGAGCTTGTGTAGGATGAATATTAAACGAGCAAAGAAAGAAATTCAAAATTCCATTGAGGCTTATTTAGCAAAAGATTCCTATGGGGACTATATGATTCCTTCCATTCGACAGCGCCCGATGCTGTTAATGGGACCTCCGGGAATTGGAAAGACTCAGATTATGGAACAGATTGCACGAGAATGCGAGATTGGTCTGGTTGCCTATACAATCACACACCATACAAGACAAAGTGCGATTGGGCTGCCATTTATACAGGAAAAGACATATGATGGAAAACAGTATTCGGTAACAGAATATACAATGAGTGAGATTATCGCAGCTGTTTATGAGAAAATAGAGCAGACGGGACACAAAGAAGGAATCCTGTTTATTGATGAGATTAACTGTGTATCAGAAACTCTGGCACCTACAATGCTCCAATTTTTACAGTGCAAAACATTTGGAAATCAGAAAATTCCAGAGGGATGGATCATCGTAGCAGCAGGGAATCCGCCAGAATATAACAAGTCTGTGCGTGAATTTGATATTGTGACTTTAGACCGAATCAAGAAAATCGATGTAGAGGCAGATTATGAAGTGTGGAAGGAATATGCATATCAGGCAGAAATTCACCCGGCGATTTTATCATATCTGGAATTAAAGCGCGAAAATTTCTACTGCATCGAAACGACTGTGGATGGGAAAGTCTTTGCAACAGCGAGAGGATGGGAAGACTTGTCACAGCTTTTGAAAGTGTATGAGACACTTGGGAAAAAAGTAGACCGCGAAGTTGTGCACCAGTATATTCAGCATTGGAAAATCGCGAAAGATTTTGCGGTTTATTTGGAGTTGTTTGAAAAATATAAAAAAGATTACGGATTGGAGCAGATTCTCAAAGGTAATTACAGTAAGGATACAATTGAAAAATTGTCCTATGCGTCTTTCGATGAAAGATTTAGTGTGGTTGGAATGCTGCTTGGAAAATTGAGTGAACTTTTCAAAGATGCATTTCTTGAAGACCGCTATGTAACGAAATTGTTTGAATATATGAAACAATATAAAGAAACAGGAAATCTGAAGGTGATCTGTCAGGAAGCGCTTGCGGAATATGAAAGACTTCGAAAAGGGGAGCAACTTTCCAGAGAAGATGACCGTTTGTTTGCTAAGGTGGTAGAAAAGCTGGAGGCATATCAATTCCTGATTGCCAGAGAACATCTTGATCGTGAAGCAGCATTTGAGGCGGTGAAGGCAGAATTCCAAAAGGAAACTGCGGTGCGTGAAGAACAGGTTGCTGAGGCAGGAGAGTCATTGGATCACGCCTTTGAATTTATGGAAGCAGCCTTTGGAGACAGCCAGGAGATGGTTGCATTTGTCACGGAATTGAATACGAATTATTACAGCATTCAATATTTGAAAGAAAATGATTGTGACAAATATTATCAGTATAATAAGCGTTTGCTGTTCGATGAGCAGCAGGAAGCAATTCTTTCGCAGTTAGACGAAGTGGAAGATGCATTGAATATAGCATTGAAATAAGGGAGGATGACAAAAGATGAGCTTAATAGAATTATTTTTGATTGCAGTAGGATTATCTATGGATGCATTTGCAGTGTCTGTCTGTAAGGGACTTGCAATGCCAAAATGTACGGTAAAAAAAGCAGGAATTGTAGGACTCTGGTTTGGAGGATTCCAGGCAGCAATGCCACTGATCGGATACATGCTTGGAGTCCAGTTTGAAAGTCTGATTACATCCATTGATCACTGGATTGCCTTTGTGCTTCTTGGAATCATTGGAATTAATATGGTGAAAGAATCCAGAGGCGGGGATGACTGTGAAGAAGCAGATGAATCGCTGGATGTACGCACTATGTTTGGACTGGCAGTTGCAACAAGTATTGATGCACTTGCAGTTGGGGTGACTTTTGCATTTTTACATGTAAATATTGTGCCTGCAGTTAGTTTTATCGGTGTAATAACATTTACTTTATCTGCCGCAGGTGTTAAAATAGGCAATGTATTTGGAATGAAATATAAGGCAAAAGCAGAACTTGCAGGTGGTCTGATCCTGATTATAATGGGATGTAAGATTCTGTTGGAACATTTGGAAGTTTTGGTATTCTAATAATTGAAGAATAGAGTAAGATAGGAGATTGAAAAAATGAAGTGGAATCAGTTTCGTTTAAAAACAACAACAGAAGCAGAAGACGTTGTGAGTAGTATTCTTGCAGACCTTGGAGTAGAGGGTGTGCAGATTGAAGATAAAGTACCTTTGACAGAATCCGATAAGGAGCAGATGTTCGTGGATATTTTGCCAGATATTGCTGAAGATGATGGAGTTGCGTATCTGACATTCTATCTAGACATTGAAGAAGATGTAGAAGCAAAGATGGAAGAAATCAAGCAGGAACTGGAAGAGATGCGTGATTTTATGGATCTGGGAGAATTGACGATTGAAGCATCTGAGACTGAAGATATCGACTGGGTAAACAACTGGAAGAAATATTTCCATCAGTTCTACATTGATGATGTGTTGATCATTCCTTCCTGGGAAGAGGTAAAAGAAGAAGATAAAGACAAGATGATCATTCATATTGA
>CAZPZR010000003.1:0-63390 GCA_964591105.1 uncultured Lachnospiraceae bacterium
GCACAGCAGACTCTGACTCTGTTAGTAGGGGTTCAAGTCCCTTTTCCGTAGCTTTGAGAATAGGAATTGATTCAATCAATTCCTATTTTTTTATAGGGAAATTTTAATTCTTGTGTTATAATATGCATATCTAAAGATAGGAGAGACAACGATGGGATTTGAAAAAACAACGAATGTACAAAAGAAAGAAACCCTTGATGTAAACTGGAAGCTTTTTTATAAGCATGTATTCAGTTTGATTGTGCCGATGGCACTGCAGAATTTAATTAACGTAGGAGTTACGGCGACTGACGTATTGATGCTTGGTCGAGTTGGTGAAAAGGTACTTTCTGGTGCATCACTTGCTGGACAGATTCAGTTTGTAATGACCCTCTTTTTGTTTGGAATTACCTCGGGTGCTACTGTACTTACAGCTCAGTACTGGGGAAAGAAGGATACACGTTCCATTGAGAAGATTATGGGAATGGCTATGACAATGGCAGTATCAGCAGGATTATTATTTAACCTTGCGGCGGAAATTTTCCCTATACAACTGCTTCGAATTTTCACTAGCGAAGAAGCTGTGATTCTTGAAGGAGCAAAATATTTGAGAATTGTTGCATTTTCTTATGCGATTATGTGCGTGACACAGATTTATCTGAATATCATGCGAAGCATTGAACGTGTAGTGATTTCAACGGTTGTATATGGGATTTCACTGATGGCAAATATTGTGCTCAATGCAATCTTGATTTTCGGATTATTTGGAATGCCAGCGCTTGGAATTGAGGGTGCAGCGATTGCAACGCTGATTTCACGAATTCTTGAGCTTGTGATAGTTCTCTGGTATGCAAACTATAAGAATAAAGCAATTCATTTCCATTTTAAGGATATGATTAAGATTGATAAATTGCTTTTGAAAGACTTCCTGGTTTATGCAGCACCAGTTATCATTAATGAGTTATTCTGGGGACTGGGATCATCAGCGAATACTGCGATTATTGGACATTTAGGAAGTGCGGCAGTAGCAGCGAACTCTGTGGCACAGGTGGCAAGACAGTTAGCATTGGTTGTTTGCTTTGGGGTATCCAATGCAACTGCAATCTATTTAGGAAAAACAATTGGAGAAAAACGCTATGAACTAGCAAAGGCTTATGGAAGAAAGTTCCTAAAACTGAGTATTATTACAGGATTGCTTGGTGGATGCCTTGTATTCTTGTCATCTCCAATTGCACTGCGACTTATGACATTATCAGCAGAAGCACAGGGATATATGAAGTTTATGTTCTTTGTAATGTCTTATTTTACCTTCTGCATGTCAATCAATACGACATTGATCGTAGGTGTTTTACGTTCTGGTGGAGATACTAAGTATGGACTGATCGTAGAACTTGGGGCAATGTGGTGCTTCTCCATTTTACTCGGAGCGATTGCAGCGTTTAAGTTCCATGCAAGCGTCGAGGTAGTGTATATCATTCTGATGAGTGATGAAGTGGTGAAGATTCCATTATCCATGTATCGATTTTTTAGTTATAAGTGGATAAAAAATATTACAAGATAATGACTGCATCCTGCAGTTATAAATAATAATAAGGTGAATGAAAAAGAGGAGGATGAAGCAATGTATATGGACGATTACAAACGTTGGGCAGGCGTAGAATTAGAAGACCCTGCACTGACAGAGGAATTGAAAGAAATTGCTGGAAACGACGAAGAAATAAAGGAACGATTTGCTGTAGCTTTGAAATTTGGTACTGCCGGCCTTAGAGGGGTACTTGGAGCAGGATCTAACCGCATGAATATCTATGTGGTACGTCAGGCGACACAGGGACTTGCAAATTGGGTAAAAACACAAGGCGGAAAACAGTTGGTAGCAATCAGCTATGACAGCCGAATCAACAGTGATGTATTTGCGAAAGAGGCAGCAAAAGTTCTTGCGGCAAATGGAATTAAAGTTCGCATCTACGATGCACTGATGCCAGTTCCAGCACTTAGTTTTGCAACACGTTACTATGAAGCAAATGCGGGAGTTATGATCACAGCATCTCACAACCCGGCGAAATACAATGGATATAAAGCATATGGCCCAGATGGATGCCAGATGACAGACGAAGCAGCAAATGTAGTTTATGCAGAAATTCAGAAAACAGATATCCTGACAGGTGCAAAACTGATGGGATTTGATGAAGGAATGAAAGCTGGATTGATTGAATATGTAGGAGACGATTGTAAGGAAGCACTCTATGAAGCAATTGAAGCTAGAAGCGTAAGACCAGGACTTTGCAAGACAGCGGGATTAAAATTAGTGTATTCTCCATTGAACGGATCTGGATTAGTGCCAGTTATGAAAGTGTTAAGTGACATCGGAATCGATGATGTGAGAATCGTACCAGAACAGAAGTATCCAGATGGTAACTTCCCAACTTGCCCATATCCAAATCCAGAAATTTTTGAAGCACTTCGTCTTGGACTGGAACTTGCAGAAAAAGAAGGTGCAGACTTAATGTTAGCAACAGACCCAGATGCTGACCGTGTAGGAATCGCAATGAAGTGTCCAGATGGAACATATGAATTAGTATCTGGAAACGAAGTTGGTGTACTCTTGCTTGATTATATCTGTGCTGGTCGTATTGAAAAAGGAACAATGCCAGAAGGAGCGGTAGCAGTAAAATCTATCGTTTCAACACCACTTGCAGATGCAGTTGCTTCTCATTATGGTGTAGAGATGAGAAATGTACTCACTGGTTTCAAATGGATTGGAGATCAGATTGCGCAGTTAGAAGCAGATGGAGAAGTAGATAGATTCATCTTCGGATTTGAAGAATCTTACGGATACCTTGCTGGACCATACGTACGAGATAAAGATGCAATTATTGGTTCTATGTTAATTTGTGAAATGGCTGCATATTATAGAAGTATTGGTTCTTCTATTAAACAGCGTTTGGAAGAAATTTACGCAGAATATGGACGTTACCTGAACAAGGTAGACAGCTATGAATTCCCAGGATTATCTGGTATGGATAAGATGGCAGGAATTATGGAAGATCTTCGTAAGAACCCGCCTGCAGAAATTGCCGGATATGCAGTTGTAAAAGCAGTGGATTATAAGAAATCTGAAGAAACAGGATTACCTGCAGCAAATGTATTGATTTACGAATTAGAAGGTGGAGCAACTGTAATTGTTCGTCCATCTGGAACAGAACCAAAGATCAAAACATATTTTACAACATTAGGAAAAGATTTAGCAGAAGCACAGGCACAGAAAGATGCCCTTGCAGAAGCATTAAAGCCAATGTTCTCATAAGTGAAATCAAAAATAGGACCTGCCAATCGGCAGGTCCTATTTTTGATACATAAAGATGAATTTTTATTTTCTTTCTTTAGAGAAGTACTCTTTTGTTAATTTCACAACTGTTCCAGACATTAAGAACAGAGCAACTAAGTTAGGGATTGACATGAATCCGTTACATGTATCAGCGATACCCCAGATAACACCAAGGTCTACAGTAGCACCAAGGATACATACTAATGAGTATACAACTAAGAATGGTTTAACAACTTTGTATGAGAACAAGAATTCCATACAACGTGCTCCGTAAAGTCCCCAACCAAGGATTGTAGAGAATGCGAAGCAGCACATTGCGATAGCTGTAAAGATTGATACCCAGCTTCCGTAAGAAGCAACGAAACCTGAAATTGTAAGTTCTGCACCAGCAGCTTCGCCAAAGTGAATTGGAACACCACTGCAAAGGATTACAAGAGCTGTTAATGTACATACAACGATTGTATCAGCAAATACTTCGAAGATACCGAAGAGACCCTGTTTTACAGGATGATCTACGTCTGCACAAGCGTGAGCCATAGAACCAGTACCGATACCAGCTTCGTTAGAGAAGATACCACGAGATACACCACGTCTCATTGTAACGAAGAAGCTTCCTACAACACCACCTGTAAATGCGGATGGGTTAAATGCACCTGCGAAAATAGAAGCAAATACTGCAGGAACGTTCTTAAAGTTAATAACAACAACACCAATACCAAGAAGGATGAAAAGTACTGCCATAAATGGAACTAATTTTTCAGTAACGCTACCGATACGTTTTACACCACCAAGAAGTACAACTCCAACAGTTACTGCACACACGATACCAATGATAAGATTTACAGTTCCAAGGCTAGAAGCATCTATAACACCATAACTTGTAAGAGCAGAGTTGATAGAAGCTGTAATTGTATTAACCTGAGTTGCATTACCTGTACCTAATACTGTTAAAGCACCAAGAAGTGCATAGAGGCTAGCCATCCATTTCCATTTTGGTCCTAAACCATTCTTGATGTAGTACATTGGTCCACCAACGTATTCGCCGTTTGGATTCTTTTCACGATAGTGAACAGCTAATGTAACTTCAGAGAATTTTGTACACATACCAAGGAGAGCAGATACCCACATCCAGAATACAGCACCAGGTCCACCAATTGCGATTGCTCCAGCTACACCCGCGATATTACCGGTTCCGATCGTAGCTGCAAGAGCTGTACAAACTGCCTGGAAAGGAGTGATACTACCTTCTTTTGCTTCTTCTTTTGTGAAAATCTTTCCGATTGTATTCTTTAAGGCATATCCAAACTTTCTGAACTGGATAAAGCCTGTGCGGCAGGTCAATACCAAACCAACACCAATGATACATACCATTGCCGGAACACCCCAAATAAAGTTGTTCAAGGTGTTATTCACATTTGTAATTGTTTCTAACATGTTTTTTGTTTCCTCGCTTTCATTTTTTTACCGTTTTTTCATTGATTTAAGAATATCATAAGAAATGAATTTTGTACACAATTGATATTTTTTAATCAATATGAATAATTTTTTGTCAAAATCCAACAAAAGATGAGGCGCAATAAACGCAGCATTTCTAGGTGTGGGAGATAATAATATTTAGTTGAAAATAATCGAAAAACATTTTATAATGAATTGATAAAACGCTATCGTGTTAAAACGATAAAAGAATATGTGAGGTGCAACGATGAAGAGAGCGAAGTTTGGTTCGCGTATAGGATTTATCCTGGTTTCGGCTGGGTGCGCGATTGGTATAGGAAATGTATGGAAGTTCCCATACTTGTGTGGTGAATACGGAGGAGCAGCATTTATTTTGATTTATCTGTTGTTCTTACTGGTTATGGGGATTCCGATTATGATCTGTGAATTTGCAACAGGAAGAGCAAGCCAGTTAAGTGTAGCGGGAGCATTTGAAAAGTTAGAAGCAGAAGGAAGTAGATTTCACTTCACGAAGTGGATTGGAATTATTGGATGCTATATGCTGATGATGTTCTACACAACAGTTGGTGGCTGGATGATCTATTACTGTTATCGAAGCTTGAAAGGCGAGTTTGTAGGTGCTACTGCGGAGATGGTAGAAGGAGCTTTTGGCAGTATGCTGGGAAGTGCGCCAACGATGGCGTTCTGGACAATCGCAATCTGTGTAGTTGGCTTTATCATCTGTTATCTTGGCGTTCAAAATGGTGTAGAACGAGTTTCCAAGTTTATGATGGTGGCTTTACTTGGAATTATGGTAGTTTTGGCTGTGCATTCTGTGTTTTTGAAGGGTGCAGGAGAAGGAATTGAATTTTATCTGATTCCTAATTTTGAACGAATGGTTGAACTTGGAATAGGGAATGTAATTTTCGCAGCGATGAGCCAGGCATTTTTTACTCTTTCTATTGGAATTGGCGCAATGCTTATTTTTGGAAGTTACATTAATAAGGAAAGAAAGTTATTTGGTGAAGCAATTAGCATTACTGTATTGGATACAGCAGTAGCATTGATGGCAGGATTCATTATTATTCCGGCTTGTTTTGCATATGGAATTGAACCTGGAGCAGGTCCAAGCCTTATCTTTATTACGATTCCGAATATTTTTGCGCAGATGCCAGGAGGACAGATTTGGTTGTCACTTTTCTTTCTTTTCTTAACATTTGCGGCATTTACAACGATTGTAGCAGTATTAGAGAATATTATTTCTTTCAATATTGATATGCTCCATTGGTCAAGAAAAAAGAGTGTGCTTGTCAGTGCAGTACTTGTAATTGTTTTGAGTATGCCATGCGTGCTTGGATATAATGTATGGTCTGGAGTTCAGCTTTTGGGAGAAGGTTCTACAATCCTCGACTTAGAAGACTTTATTGTGTCTAACAACTTACTTCCATTAGGAAGTCTTGTTTATGTTCTGTTCTGTACAAGAAAGAATGGATGGGGATGGGATAACTTTATTGCAGAGGCTAATACTGGAGTAGGGATGAAATTCCCGCAAGGATTTAAGAATTATATGTCCTATGTGGTACCAGTGATTATTGCAGTGATTTACTTAAAAGGTTACTATGATTTCTTTGTATCCAAAGGAAGAGCAATGCTGATTGGGTGGATGTGTGTAGCAGTAGTGCTTCTCGGCACAGTGCTCTATTGTTCATTGACTGTAAAAAAGAAAAAATAAATATTTAATGCGAAGGAGGTTTTTCGTATGCAGTATCAAATTAGTGGCGAGACATTGCCGGTGGTTATTTGTCAGTTGGAAGCGGGAGAAAAGATGATTACAGAAGGTGGCGGAATGGCATGGATGTCACCAAACATGTTGATGGAGACAACGACAAATGGCGGGCTTGGCAAAGCATTTGGAAGAATGCTGGCAGGGGAAAAGCTTTTCCAGAACATTTACACAGCTCAGGGTGGAACTGGATTGATTGCATTTGCATCTAGTTTTCCTGGATCTGTTCGTGCGTTCCCAATTGAACCAGGAAAAGAGATGATTTTCCAGAAAAGTGCATTTTTAGCAGGAGAAGCAGGAATTCAGCTGTCTGTATTCTTTAATAAAAAGTTGGGATCTGGCTTCTTTGGAGGAGAAGGATTTATTCTTCAGAAAGTGTCTGGACACGGAATAGCATTTGCTGAGTTTGATGGACATGTTGTAGAATACGAATTACAGCCGGGGCAGCAGATTATAGTAGATACAGGACATCTTGCGGCAATGACAGCGAGTTGTTCTATGGATATCAAGAGCGTTCCAGGAGTGAAGAACGCGTTATTCGGAGGAGAAGGTCTGTTTAACACAGTGATCACAGGGCCGGGACATGTTTGGCTTCAGACAATGCCAATCAGCAATGTGGCAGCAGCTATCAGACCATATATTCCAACCGAAAAATAAGTAGAACGGAGTAGGAATCAATGGGAGAACAACTGACAGCAAGCGATGTAAAAAAAATCAAAGATGAAATCGAATACAGAAAGTTGGTAGTTCGAAAAAAAGAGTTGGAAGCTGTAAAAGAAGCAAGAGCACAGGGGGATCTCAGTGAAAACTTTGAATACAAAGCAGCAAAACAAGATAAGAACCGGAACGAAAGCCGTATCCGCTATTTAGAAAGAATGCTGAAGCACGCAAGAATAGTATCCGATGAATCCAAAGAAGATGAAGTTGGAATCAATGATACTGTGGAAGTGTATTTTGAAGAAGATGATGAGACAGAAACCTATCGACTTGTAACCAGCATCCGGGGAAATTCCCTGCAAGGTTTGATAAGCATAGAGTCTCCGATGGGAAAAGCAATCTTAGGACATAAAGTGGGGGATAAAGTGTTTATACAAACTGGAGCATCGGGATATGAGGTAGAAATTCGAAGCATTGATAAGACAAACGATGATTCAGAAGATAGTATACGGAAGTTTTAACGCAAAATAGGACGTAGCCTTTTTGAAAAAGGCTACGTCCTATTTTGCAAAATGCCCTGTACCAAAATGGCAATTTATATCTTTTCCAAGTATGCAAGGCTATGTGGATAATACAGATAACTTGGCGTTGGAAGTTGTTTCGGCAGCTGCAAATTTGCAATTTTATTCGTGAAAGCAGTAAATGGCGACAGGGAGAAGAGGAAGCTTAATCCTACGCAGCCACAAATCAGTAAGAAGCTTTCTTCCACTGTGTTTACGGAATCCAGTAAATGTGTTCGATCTTTTACTAAATTATACACAAGCCCGTGGAACAGGTAGATGCCCATGGTGCGAGTGCCAATGTAGGAGTAAAAGTGCTTTGCATCGCTGATGAACATCATCAAAGTATATGTCAGCACAAATCCTATGCTATAACAAATCATACGGCAGAAAATTCCCTCTGCTATCGTCTGTCCAAGGAACGAATAGTTGTATCTTCCATAATAAATCTTCACAGAGTACATCTTTACGAATGGTCCAAAGCATACGAACCACATGCAGAGTACAAAACTGCTTATGGCAAGAACTTTTGCTTTCGCAGTACGAAGCAGGCTTAGTGTCTCGCGTTTGAAATACATTCCAGCAAGAAAGAATGGATAAAACACCAGGATTCTTGGAATGCTCAAGAAATTATCAGCCATTTCGGAGCAACCGATTGCCAGACCGGCAGCGAGCGAAAGGAGAAAATGATGCGGAATTTTCTTAACATATGGTGTTATCACTCTCCATACGAACAGTGCGAGCAAATACCAAAGTGAAAATTTTGG
The DNA here is from genome assembly GCA_964591105.1 of uncultured Lachnospiraceae bacterium. Classification (GTDB taxonomy): domain Bacteria; phylum Bacillota; class Clostridia; order Lachnospirales; family Lachnospiraceae; genus CAZPZR01. The sequence goes on from CAZPZR010000003.1 coordinate 8,506, forward strand.
ATAACACAAGTACAGCCCGGTTTTCTTGTGGATAATATAGGTGTAGAAGAGGTAGTAAACAATTTCGTATACTAAATACGGAACAAAAAGTTTACGTATCAAATCTTTGAATGGAAGCTCGCGTTTGGAAAAATATCCAGAAATAAATATAAACGCCGGCATATGGAAAGAAACGATTCCCCATTTCAGTGGTGTAAGAATTTTATTTCCAGAAAAACAAGGTTCAATAAAGTGTCCGACAACGACGAGCAAAATTAGTAAAGTTTTGTAATTGTCAAAAAGATAATCTCTTTGCTTATATGTCTGTTTCATAACGGTATCCTCATTTAATTTTCATAAATATATTGAATGATGTTGGGGTCAAATGCTCCCAACAATGATGCCTATTTTACTCCTTGCTGAAAAAATCAACAAGGGGAAAAATGTCATGTACGTAACAAAAAACAGAGTATCATGAAATAGGGGTAGAAAAAAGTGTTCGTTTCAGCTATAATTTAATAGCATTAAATGAACAAAAGATATATAACGAGGAGAGGTATTCATGGAAATGTTAGACATTCAGAAAGAACTTCAGGAAAATTCTTATCCTGGTCGTGGAATTATTATTGGAAAAAGTGCAGACGGAACAAAGGCGGTTACAGCGTACTTCATCATGGGAAGAAGCGAAAACAGCCGTAACCGAGTGTTTGTTACAGAAGGCGAAGGAATTCGCACACAGGCATTTGATCCTTCTAAATTGGTGGATCCAAGTTTGATCATTTACGCACCAGTACGTGTTCTTGGCAATAAGACAATCGTAACAAATGGTGACCAGACAGACACGATTTATGAAGGTATGGATAAGCAGCTTACCTTTGAACAGTCATTGAGATGCAGAGAATTCGAACCAGATGTACCAAATTATACTCCTAGAATTTCAGGAATTATGCATATTGAAAATGGAAAGTATAATTATGCAATGTCTATTTTAAAAAGCAATAATGGGAATCCAGAAGCTTGTAACCGCTACACATTTGCATATGAAAATCCGGTAGCAGGGGAAGGACATTTCATTCACACTTATCGTTGTGATGGTAATCCGCTTCCAAGCTTTGAAGGAGAACCAAAACTGATTGCAATTCCAGACGACATGAATACATTTACAGATACATTGTGGAACAGCCTGAATGAGGAAAATAAAGTTTCACTTTTCGTGAGATACATTGATCTTGCAACAGGAACATACGAAACAAAAATTGTAAATAAAAATCAATAATTTGCGAAGGAGTAGAAAGATGAAAGAATTAGAACTTAAGTATGGCTGTAACCCAAATCAGAAACCATCCAGAATTTATGTGGCTGATGGAAGCGAACTTCCAATTCAGGTATTGAATGGACGTCCTGGATATATCAATTTCCTGGATGCATTTAACGGATGGCAGCTTGTAAAAGAATTAAAGAAGGCAACAGGTCTTCCAGCGGCAACATCATTTAAGCATGTATCACCAGCTGGAGCTGCAGTAGGTCTTCCATTGACAGATACACTTGCGAAAATCTACTGGGTAGATGACCTTGGAGAATTATCTCCACTTGCATGTGCATATGCAAGAGCCAGAGGTGCAGACCGTATGTCATCTTTCGGTGACTTTATCTCTTTATCTGATGTTTGTGATGTAGATACTGCCAAATTGATTAAGCGCGAAGTATCTGACGGAGTAATTGCCCCAGGATATGAACCAGAGGCATTGGAAATTCTGAAAGCAAAGAAAAAAGGAAATTACAACGTGATTCAGATTGATCCAGATTATGAACCAGCTCCATTGGAACATAAAGAAGTGTATGGCGTTGTGTTTGAGCAGGGAAGAAATGAATTAACTATCGATGAAAACTTCTTCGATAAGATTGTGACAGATAATAAAGAAATGACGGAAGCCGCAAAAATTGACCTTGCAATTGCAATGATTACATTAAAATATACACAGTCAAATTCTGTATGTTATGTAAAAGATGGTCAGGCAATCGGAATCGGAGCAGGGCAGCAGTCACGTATTCATTGTACAAGACTTGCCGGTCAGAAAGCTGATAACTGGTGGTTAAGACAGTCACCACAGGTTCTGGGACTTCAGTTTAAAGAAGGAATCGGACGTGCAGACCGCGACAACGCTATTGATGTCTATATGGGAGATGAATGTATGGATATCCTTGCAGATGGTGTGTGGGAGAATACATTTGCAGTAAAACCAGAAGAATTTACAAGAGAAGCAAAACGCGAGTGGCTGGATAAGTTAGAAGATGTAGCACTTGGATCAGACGCGTTCTTCCCATTTGGAGACAATATTGAACGAGCACACAAGAGCGGTGTAAAATATATTGCACAGCCAGGTGGATCAGTAAGAGACGATAATGTAATTGCTACATGTAACAAGTATGATATGGTGATGGCATTTACAGGAATTCGTTTATTTCATCATTAAGAATAAAAAGAGTTTAATGGGGGATGGTGTTTTTTATGAAAAACACCATCCCCCATTAGTTGTATCCGAGGACAAAAAGGTATATAATGTATTAGTCAAATACAATTGTGCAAAAAAATCAGCAAATATGTCAAATGACATGGAGGTAAAAGACTATGGGCAAATATTTTGGTACAGACGGGTTCCGCGGAGAAGCGAATGAAGTATTGACTGTAGAGCATGCTTTCAAAGTGGGACGTTTCCTTGGATGGTACTATGGACAGGATCATAAAGCAAAAGTAGTAATTGGTAAAGATACAAGAAGAAGTAGTTATATGTTTGAATATGCGTTAGTTGCAGGCTTAACTGCGTCAGGAGCCAATGCATATCTTTTGCATGTAACAACAACACCAAGTGTGTCTTATGTGACAAGAACAGAAGATTTCGATTGTGGAATTATGATATCTGCAAGTCACAATCCATTCTATGACAATGGAATTAAGATCATTAATGGAAAAGGTCATAAGATGGAAGCAGAAGTAGAAGAAAAGATTGAAGCGTACATCGATGGAGAAATTGATGAACTTCCATTGGCAAAGAAAGAAGAGATTGGGCGAACAGTAGATTACGCAGCAGGAAGAAATCGATACATTGGATACTTGATTTCTTTAGCAACTCGTTCCTTCGAAGGCGTGCGAGTTGGTCTGGATTGTTCCAACGGAAGTGCATTTTCAATTGCAAAGAGTGTCTATGATGCATTGGGAGCAAAAACATATGTAATCAACTGCGAGCCAGATGGAACGAATATTAACACGAATTGTGGTTCCACACATATTGAAGTTCTTCAGCAGTTTGTAAAAGAGAAAAATCTGGATGTTGGATTTGCATATGATGGAGACGCAGATCGCTGTATCGCAGTAGATGAAAACGGAGAAGTAATCAACGGAGATTTAATACTCTATATTTGTGGGAAATATTTAAAGGAAAATGGACGATTGAATGGAGATACGATCGTTACAACTGTAATGTCTAACCTTGGATTATACAAGGCTTGTGACAAAGCTGGATTGAAATATGAAAAAACAGCAGTTGGTGACAAGTATGTATATGAAAATATGGTGAAAAACGATTTTTCACTTGGAGGAGAACAGTCAGGACATATCATTTTCAGTAAGCATGCGACAACAGGAGATGGTATCTTAACATCCTTGATGCTCATGGAAGTAATGTTGGAAAAGAAAATGAGCCTTGCAAAATTAGCAGAGCCAGTGAAAATCTATCCACAGCTTTTGAAGAATGTACGTGTTCTGGATAAGAAAACAGCAAGAGAAAATCAGGCAATGCTTGCGGCAGTAGATCATGTTGCGAAGGAACTTGGAGATGATGGACGAATTCTTGTAAGAGAAAGCGGAACGGAACCACTGATTCGAGTAATGGTTGAAGCAGAGACAGATGAGCTTTGCGCGAAATACGTAGACTATGTGATTGAAGTTATCAAAGCAGAAGGCTTAGAGGCATAAAAAAGGGGTTTCACTCTAGTTAGAGTGGAACCCTTTTCCTATAATCTCACTTGTATTCGAAATCAGCAGAAAGGCGGTTGGTTCTGTCTGCTTGATGAAGTTACGAAGCTTTACTGCCTGAGAGCGATTCAATGCAGTTAAAATGATGTATTTTTCTTCTCCGGAAAATGCACCTGTCGCATTTAAAATGCTTGCACTTCGGTCCAACTTATGTGTGATAAAATCACAAATTGGTTCCGGATGATCACATACAATATTGAAATACTTGGACAAGTTCAAACTTTCAATAAAGTTATCGATCATGGTTGAGTTGATGACAACACCGAGCAAAGAATACAATCCAGTCTTTGTATCAAAAACAAAGAAACTGGCAAGTGCAATTAAAAAGTTGGAAATCAAAAGTGCATTTCCAATATTAACGTAACTGTATTTCTTAATCACCATTGCAATGACATCAGTACCACCACTGGAAGCCCCTAAGTTAAAAATAAGGGAAGCGCCCAAAGATGGGAGTGCAACCGCAAAAACAAATTCCAACATTAACTGATCTGTAAAAGGTTGTGTCATTGGGAACAATCTTTCAAATAAAGAAAGTGCACCGGAAAGGACGATAGTACAATATGCAGTTTTTGCAATAAATCCTTTTCCAAGAATGACTAGTCCTAAAAGCAGAAGTGCCATGTTGGCTACAAAGTTGAAGTCACTGGCGGAAATCAGTCCTGTCTTTCCAACAAGAACAGATAAACCAGTAATACCACCAAATGTAAAGTTATTGGTGAATTTGAAAAAATAGTTACCAACCGCCATGATCAGCGCACCGGCGGTCAAAAGTGCGTATCGTTTGCATTCTGATTTGAAATCAAATTTCATGTTTTTCCCCTCGTAAAAATTTGATGTTTTCGAACTCCATCACCGATTGTAACGCTGCACACTTTAAAAGTCAACGGATTCATGCTATATTAAAAATAGTTATTTTTGAGACAAACGTGGAAGGAGAACGTGAAGATGAAAGTATTTCAACAAAAGTCAAAAATCCAGAAGTTTGAATACATCGAAGATTTTGTTGCGGAGTATGGAATTTGCGAGTCAGACTATATTTTAGCAAGCAAAAGTATATTTGATACGTATTTTGCACCATTGAATCTGAAGGCACATGTAGCATTTAAAAGTACATATGGGGCAGGCGAGCCAACCGATGCGATGATGGATGCGATGCTGGAAGATTTCCGCAAAACAGACTGTAACAGAATCATAGCAATTGGCGGTGGCGCAGTCATTGATATGGCAAAAATTCTGGTTTTAGACGGAACTTATACAACGGAAGAGATTTTTAAAAGACAGGTTCCGCTTAAAAAAGTCAGACCATTGATTGCAGTTCCAACAACGTGTGGAGCTGGCTCAGAAGTGTCAAATGTGTCTATTACACAATTGACATCTATTCAAAGTAAATTGGGACTTGCGGTAGATGAAATTTACGCAGATGATGCTGTATTGATTCCAGAACTGCTGAGCAAATTGCCATATCCATTCTTTGCAACAAGTGCAATTGATGCATTTATTCATGCGATTGAATCTTATGTGTCTCCAAAGGCAAACCTGTATACAGAGATGTTCAGCATGAAAGCAATGGAAATGATCATTCATGGATTCCAGGAAATCATTGAATACGGAGCGGAGCATCGCATGGCTCTTTTAGATGAATTCTTGACTGCAAGTAATCTGGCAGGTGTTGCATTTGGAAATGCAGGCACAGGTATTGTTCATGCAATGTCTTACCCATTGAGTGGTGTGTATCATGTGACACACGGCGAGGCGAACTATCAGTTCTTAACCGCAGCATTTGCGTTCTATCAGGAAGAAGATCCAGATGGAAAGATTAAGGGACTGAACAAATTCCTTGGAAATCTGTTGGGTTGTGAAGAAGCATGTGTCTACGATGAATTGGAACAACTTCTTGGAAAAATCATTGCAAGAAAACCATTACGTCAATATGGTATGAAAGAGGAAGAAATTGAAAGCTTTGCGAAAAGCGTAGAACAATCACAGCAAAGACTCTTGAACCAGAGTTATGTAAAACCAACCTGGGAACAGATGTCAAAAATATACAAAAAGTTATATTAAGCAAATTGCATTGAAAAAAGGCAGAAGGTACATAATATTTCCCAAGGAGGAAATAGCAATGTATAAATATTTGCCGATTACAGATGTATACGCAAGAGAAATTCTGGATTCTCGTGGGAATCCGACCATAGAAGTAGAACTTTTGGCTGGTGATGAATTCTGTGGGCGTGCCAGTGTTCCGTCCGGTGCATCCACGGGAAAATTCGAAGCGATGGAACTTCGAGACGGTGCAGAACGTTATCATGGATTCGGTGTAGAACTTGCCATTGATCATGTGAATGCCAGAATAGCTCCTGCAATTATAGGAATGAATGTATTTGACCAGGGAGCGATTGATCAGGTAATGCTTCGATTGGATGGAACACCGAATAAATCCCATCTTGGTGCAAATGCAGTGCTTGGTGTATCCATGGCGGCAGCCAGAGCGGCAGCAGTTGCTCTTGGAATGCCGCTATATTCATATATTGGTGGTGTTCATGCAAAGCAGATGCCAGTGCCGATGATGAATATTATCAATGGTGGCAGACACGCAGATAATACCCTTGATATTCAGGAATTTATGATTATGCCTATTGGAGCGAAAAGTTTCCATGAGGCACTCCAGATGGGTGCAGAAATTTACCAGGTGCTAAAAAAGATTCTAAAAGAAGAAGGGCTTAGCACTGCGGTAGGAGACGAAGGCGGATTTGCACCAGATTTCTTAGATGCTAAAGAGGCGCTTCGCACTATCATAAAAGCAGTCAAACGAGCAGGATATCAACCGGGGACAGAAGTTGGAATTGCACTTGATGCTGCGGCCAGCGAATTATATGAAAAAGATTTCCAGAAATATGTGTTTCCTGGGGAAGGAAAAATGCAGGGCAAGAAAGTGGTGCGCTCGGCAGAGGAAATGATTGAATACTACGAAGACTTAGTGGAAGAATTTCCGATTGTATCGATAGAAGATCCGTTAGGTGAAGAAGACTGGAACGGATGGGAGCTTTTGACCACGAGACTGGGAATGAACACACAATTGGTGGGTGATGATTTGTTTGTGACAAATAAAAAACGTCTCAAAAAAGGAATTGAACGAAATTGTGCCAATGCAATCCTTGTAAAGGTGAACCAGATTGGCACGTTGACGGAAGCATTTGACGCCATAGATTTGGCGAAAGAAAAGGGATATCATGTCATTGTTTCCCATCGCTCCGGTGAGACAATCGATACGCTGATTGCAGATTTAGCAGTAGCGGTAGGTGCTGGTCAGATAAAGACTGGGGCACCATGCCGAGGAGAACGTGTAGAAAAATATAACCAATTATTACGGATTGAAGAACGACTTGGAGATATTGCTGAATACCAGAATCCATTTTTAGAATAAAAATAGCCTCCACAATGCAATTTCACTTGTCAATTTTCCTCTCTTGTGCTAGAATAACTATGGTTTATTCCGCAGGAGGTGTTGAAAGTGGAGATTTTAAAAACAATTTTAATGGTTATATTTGCAATAGACTGTATCGCATTATCTGCAATCGTTTTACTTCAGGAAGGTAAGTCAGCAGGACTTGGAACAATCGGTGGTATGGCAGATTCTTACTGGGGACAGAACAAGGGACGTTCTATGGAAGGTGCACTTGTTAAGTCTACAAAGTTCTTAGCGATTCTTTTTATTGTATTAGCAGCAGTGTTGAATTTGAAAGTATTTGCTTAAGAAAAGTGTGAATTACGAAGTTAGAGGGGCACTCCTGGATGGAGTGTCCTTTTTCTTTCAGAAGAGTTTATAAAAGGAGGCTTGTAAATACATGGACAAAACATTTGAAAAAAGAAAAAAAGTAATCTATGACTTGATTTGTGATGATTTATATGTGCCGATGAAACCAAAAGAACTTGCCATGCTTTTGCAAGTTCCAAAGGAAGAGCGAGAAGAGCTCCGTCAGGTTTTGGATGCACTGGAACAGGATGGAAAAATTTATTTGTCAAAGAAAGGCAAGTATTGCAAGGGAGTTGCGAAGCGAATCATAGGGACATACCGTGCGAATGCAAGGGGCTTCGGATTCGTTGTTCTTCCAGATGAAACAGATGATGTGTATATTCCGGAAGAGATGACCGGTGGTGCTCTTGATGGTGATGAAGTTGAAATCACAATTACAAAGGAGCCGAAGGGACGTAGCCGAGAAGGAAAGATTGTTAGAATCGTAGAGAGAGGAACTACAAAGATTGTAGGTCTCTTTCAAATAAGAAACGGAAAAAATTACGGATTTGTGCTTCCGGATAACCAGAAAATCGTAAAAGATATCTTTGTGCCAATTGAAAAGTCAAAAGGCGCGGTAAACGGACATAAAGTAGTAGTAGAATTGACTTCCTATGGTGGAGAAGGAATGAAGCCAGAAGGAAAAATTGTGGAAATCATTGGTCATGTAAATGACCCGGGAACAGACATTATGTCGATTGTGAAGGGATATCATTTGCCAGTTGAATTCTCAGAAAAGGTATTGAACCAGGCAGAACGCGTGTCGAAGCCAGTCAGTGAAGCGGATATGGCTGGAAGAAAAGATCTGCGTCATTGGCAGATGGTAACGATTGATGGAGAAGACGCGAAAGACTTGGATGATGCGGTGTCTTTGACAAAAGAAGGAGACGAGTATGTCTTAGGTGTGCACATTGCAGACGTAACGAATTATGTTCAGGAAAAGAGTGCGCTTGACAGGGAGGCACTGGAACGAGGTACGAGTGTATACTTGGTTGACCGTGTAATCCCGATGCTTCCACATGCGTTGTCGAACGGAATTTGTTCGCTGAATGCAGGGGAAGATCGCCTCGCACTTAGCTGTATCATGAAAGTGAATGCCAAAGGTGTCGTAGTTGATCACGAAATTGCGGAGACTGTTATTCATGTGGATGAGAGAATGAGTTATACAAGCGTTAAAAAAATCTTGGAAGACCATGACGAGACAGAACGGGAAAAATATCAGGAATTGATTCCGATGTTTGAACGGATGAGAGAATTGTCAGCGATTTTACGAGAGCATCGAAGAAAACGTGGTTCCATCGATTTTGACTTCCCTGAGACGAAGATGATTTTAGATGAAAATGGTGTACCAGTGGATATTCAGCCATATGACCGTAACGTTGCAACGAAGATTATTGAAGACTTTATGCTTCTTGCAAATGAAACAGTTGCAGAGGATTATTTTTGGCAGGAAATTCCATTTGTGTATCGTACCCATGAGACACCGGATGAAGAAAAAATACGCACATTAGCGACATTTATCAATAATTTTGGTTATTCTATGCACATTGGTGCCAATGAAATCCGCCCGAAAGAAGTTCAGAAACTTCTTGGAAAAGTAGAAGGGACACCGGAAGAGGCGCTAATCAGTCGTTTGGCACTTCGTTCCATGAAGCAGGCGAAGTACACACCAGAGAACACAGGACATTTTGGACTGGCTGCGAAATATTACACACATTTCACGTCACCAATTCGTCGTTATCCTGATTTGCAGATTCATAGAATTATCAAAGATAATTTGCGTGGAAGAATGAATGAAGCGAAAAGAGAGCATTATCAGACAATTTTACCAGATGTGACTAAGCAGGCGAGCGAGATGGAACGCCGCGCGGAAGAAGCAGAACGCGAAACAATCAAATTGAAAAAAGTAGAGTATATGCAGAAGCACATTGGGGAAATATTTGAAGGAGTAATCTCTAGTATTACCAAGTGGGGCATGTATGTAGAATTGCCAAATACAATTGAAGGTCTTGTTCATGTTGCAAATATGACAGATGACCATTATGATTATTATGAAAGCCGTTATGAAATGGTCGGTGTTCGTACAGGAAAAACATACAAATTAGGTCAGAAAATCAAGATTCGTGTAGTGAATGCAGATAAACTTTCCCGAACAATAGATTTTCAGATTGTGAGAGGAGGACGAGACGACAATGGCGAAAACGAATGGTAAATTAGTAGCGAATAATAAAAAGGCATATCATGATTATTTTATTCTGGAAAATGTAGAAGCAGGAATTGCGCTGCATGGTACGGAAGTGAAATCTCTCCGCATGGGAAAATGCAGTATTAAAGAATCGTTTATCCGTGTGGAAAATGGAGAAATGTTCATCTATGGTATGAATATCAGTCCATATGAAAAGGGAAATATTTTCAACAAAGATCCATTGCGTGTGCGAAAGCTGCTGTTGCACAAGTCAGAAATTAATAAGCTTTTTGGAAAGACAAAAGAAAAAGGAATGTCCATTGTTCCACTGAAAGTTTATTTCAAAGGAAGTCTTGTGAAAGTAGAAATCGGACTTGCAAAAGGAAAAAAATTATATGATAAACGTCAGGATATTGCGAAGAAAGATATGAAGCGTGAAGCAGAACGTGACTTTAAAGTTCGTAATCTGATGTAAATGGAGGAGACACATGGTACCAACATCAAAAGATGAATTGCGTAAATTAGTGACACAGACAACGGTAGAAACTTATGAAGAATTAACACCACAGTTGATACAGTTGATTGATCAAACAAAAAAAGATGGATCATTGACAGAAGCACAGAAACAGGACGAAATTTCACTGCATATGATGGGATATGTAAAATCATGTACAAATGAAATTATTATCGAAGTTCTTGGAGAAATTCTTGGGTTAGAAGACTAGAAAATCCACAAGAAGACTTGACAAAAGAAATAGGTAATACTATAATATTTAGGTCTAATGAAAAGAACGTCTGCGAACCAGAAGACAAGATTAGGGCTTGTACTGGTTTCGACGGGGGTCTGGAAGTTGGAGAAGCCATCCGTAGCGGGACACTACGTTAAAAGTTCCAATTAAATATAAACGCAGACAATAATTTAGCGTACGCTGCCTAATTCGGCAGCAGTCGGCCTTAGGTCATCCGCTGCTTAAGTAACCGGCTTCAACGAGGCGGAGCACTTCGTTTCCAAAGCTTTGAGGAGATGGAAGATTTTATGAAGCTACTAAAGTTGGGAACCTGTCATTAGGTGCTCGGCGGAGGGAATGTTAGAATAATGACTGTGATGGGAGATGCTCTGGTGGATGGGCTTTCGGACGCGGGTTCAACTCCCGCCAGGTCCACTAAAAAACGTCAGAACTGTTATTTTTAATAACAGTTCTGACGTTTTTTAATTGGTGACATTTTCTTAAACTCTTTTGCAGAAATCTGGAACAGGCGAATAAGTGCCTCTTTTACTTGATGTTTTGTCGTACTGTCTGTGTCAGAAATACTAAGGATTAAGTTCTTAATACAATTCTGAGAATGTTCGGTCATTTCAGAAAAGCAAGTGACACCTGTGGATGCAATAATTCCAAACAAAGTTTCTACAATGACTCTTCGTTCGTCAAGTTCTAATTCTGCCAGCCATTGATCAATACTCGTTTTCCAAAGAAGAGCAAAGGAGTCAATGGAATCCAGAAAATGAAAACGATCATCCTCGATTACCCACGTATACGGATTGTGCTGCAAGATGGTAGAAGCAGTACTTTCCACTACGAGATAATTTTTTTCCTCTTCCAGCAGCAGACCAATGATAGATGATTGTGGAATATATTTGTAAATAAAATCTCGAATTCTCAAATAGCCTGTGGAATGATAAAAATCCTCTGTAAATCCAGGTCCGTCAAAATTATAGATACGAGTGACACGCTTTTGCATTCTTGCAGGCAAAGAAGCGGCCGCATATACAGCAAGATTTCCACCTTTTGAATGGCCGCCAAAATAAAAATGTCCCCGATAATGTTTCATCATGTCCATGGCATACGCAACTGCCTCTTTCTGGGAAGGGATTTCTGGAAGAAAGCTTAAATTAAAGTCTTCCTGCCATCCGATGATTGAATTATCTGTTCCGCGGAAAGCAATATAATATTCATTGCGACCAATTCGATAAGTGGTAGCAGAAAATTGCTGTTGTTTGTCTTTGTCAAAAATATCAACATGATTTGCAACTTTCAAATCTCCATGTCTTCCACCTTGCTTTAAAAGTTCAATCAAGGATTGATCCTCCTGAGCAGTCAATACACCGGTGATTAATTCAGTGTAATCGCCTACAAGAAAATGAGATACAGGGTAGGAAAATGCATTTTTACCAATCGAAGAATCCTGATAAATATAATAAGACATCTGCGCGAGAATTAAGGCATCAATGTCAGTGAAAGACTTTTCTTTAAAAGAAATATCCTGATATAGACGCGCATATGTAAGCATGTTCGGATGAACCGATAATTTATGATGTAAATGTTTCATGAAAGTCCTCCTTGTGGAATATAGGAGTATTTTAGCTGATACAAAAAGGAAGTGCAATGATTACTTGTTTGTAAACAGGGATACATTTTCTTTTTTCTATGCTATAATTATAGTACTGTTTCAGCGAAAGGAGTACATTATGCCAAAAGGAACGAATCAGAAATTCAAAATCTATCGCCTGGCTCAGATTATGCTGGAAAAAACCGACGATGAACATTACATTACAATGCCAGAAATCATGGATTCTTTGAAAGAATATGAGATTACGGCAGATCGAAAGAGCATATACAACGATTTGCGCGATTTAGAAAAATTCGGAATAGAAGTTGAGGGAGAACCAGTTGGAAACCGTTATCATTACCATGTGATAAATCGACCATTTGAGCTTCCGGAGTTGAAACTATTAGTGGATGCAATCCAGTCATCTAAATTTATTACAGAGAAAAAGACGAATGCGCTGATTAAGAAATTGGAAAAGCTGGTTAGCAAGTATGATGCAATGAAACTACAGAGACAGGTCTATGTATCTGGGCGAATTAAGACGATGAACGAAAGTATCTATTATACCGTAGATGCGATTCATAATGCGATTTCAGAGAATCGTAAGATTCGTTTCCAATATTATCAGTGGAATGTAAAAAAAGAAATGGAATTGCGTCATCAAGGTGCATATTATTGTATCAGTCCATGGGGGCTTTCCTGGGATGATGAAAATTACTATCTAGTGGGATATGATTCTCGGGCAGAGATGATCAAGCATTACCGAGTAGATAAGATGCTGCACATTGAGATGACAGAAGAAATGCGCGATGGAAAAGAATATTTTAAGAAACTTGATATGGCAGATTATGCGAAAAAAAGTTTTGGCATGTTTGGTGGAAAGGAACAGGAAGTAAAACTTTTGGTGAAGAATGAACTGGCGGGTGTGATCATCGACAGATTCGGAAAAGATATCATGATGATTCCATCTGATAAGACACATTTCACAGTAAAGATTCGAGTACACGTGAGCCCACAATTTTTAGGATGGATTATTTCACTTGGGGCAGGGATCAAAATCATTTCTCCAGATGATGTGGTGAAACAGATGCAGCAGGAAATACAACGATTAACAGAACAATACGAGATATAAGAAAAAAGTCCGACGAAAAATCGGACTTTTTTATATCTACAAATCTTTACTATAGGATTCGACTTTATCGAGAACACGTTGCTTCTCATTGTCTGTAAGAGGGGTTGGACAATAGTCATTGTAGCCGCTGGAAGAGGAGAGGGAGCAAGGGATTAAGGTTAAGTCGTCGCTTGCGGTTAAAGCACCATCCTCGAAATGGAAGGTTTGCTGCACGATCATAGTGTCCTTGTCAGAAGGATTTGAATTTCCACCAAAACAGAAGTTTCCGAGGCTGTAAGCAATGTATTTTCCATTATACTTTTCAACGCCCTGCAAGACATGTGGATGATGTCCAATGACAAGATCTGCACCTTCATCAATGGCAAGATGTGCTAACTTCTTTTGTGTATCATTCGGGAGATATTCTCGCTCAATACCCCAGTGGAAATTTGCAATAATAATTTGTGCGCCAGCCTCTTTTAAAGCCTGAATGTTTTTCTTTACATCATCGGCACAACCTTCGTGGGTTGCAAGCTCATAAATACCCGTGACACCGACTTTGATGCCCTTCACATCCAGGACCTTCACTCTTTCATAACCGAAACTTTCAATACCAGCATCATCCAAGGTCTGAATTGTATCGGTATAACTTTTTTCCCCATAATCGTGGCTGTGATTATTGGCAATGTTCGCTGCTTCTACAGAACTTCCGGTTAAAATGGATACAAATTCTGGGGAAGACTTGAACGCAAATGTTTTATCTGCACGAGATGTTTCGTTTGTAAAAGTTCCTTCCATATTTACAATAGTCAAGTCATCTTTTTCAAAGATTTCTCTTACATTTTGAAGAAAATAGTCTGCACCTTGTGCTTCATAATAAGCATTCAGGCTGGTTGCATAGTTGAAATTTTCATCGGTTCCAAGAGTGCAATCACCGGTAGAACTGATAGTAATGGATACTTTTTCAGGCTCTTTCTTTACTTCCTCTTGTTGAATCTTGATATCTTTCAAATCCGCGTCTTCAATCGTTGCAGATGTCTCTTTTTCGGCAGGATGATTTCTCTGGAAAATGAGATATCCAAGAATGAAAAATTCAACACAAAGACACAGAGAAGCAGCAAGGATCAAGCGTCTGCGGATCACTTTTTTTCTCTGGAATTGTTTTTTTTTCTTTTTTGCATACTTAATATGATTCATGATGTACTCCTTGCAATGTTTTCGTTCGCAACTAATGAGTTCATTATACATGACGAAAAACCGTAGGACAAGTAATTAAGCATAGTCATTTAAATAATTTGTATGCTAAGATAGAAAAAAAGGAGGGAGCTTATGAGATATTATATTGCAGATTGTCATTTCTTCCATGGGGCATTGAATCAAGTAATGGATTGCAGAGGATTTGCAAATGTAGAAGAAATGAATGAATATATGATTCGCCAGTGGAATCGAAAAGTGCGTCCGAATGATGAAGTGGTAATTCTGGGAGATTTTTCCTGGGGGAAGGCAGAAGAAACGAACCGGTTGCTGGAAAAATTACATGGCAGATTATATTTGATAGAGGGAAATCACGATCATTATCTAACGAATAGCGAATTTAATCGGAATCGATTTGTGTGGATCAAACCGTACGAAGAAATGCGTGACCAGGGGCGAAAAGTAGTTCTTAGTCATTATCCAATCATGTGCTATAACGGGCAATATCGATTGGACGAGAAAGGCAATCCAAAGACGTATATGCTTTATGGACATGTTCACGATACCTTTGACCAGAAACTGTTAGAGCAATTTCAGAGCATAACACGTGCAAATGAGCGGGAAAATCCAGATGGACAGGTGAGAAATATTCCATGCAACATGATTAACTGTTTCTGCATGTATTCCGATTATCAACCGCTGACATTGGATGAGTGGATTGGATACATTGAGAAGAAAGAGAAAATTAGTTTATAGAAAAATCAAATAAGAGTTTTTTTTTATGTGTATTACCAATTGGCGTAAAAATATAGATATGTTGTATACTTTACATGAACAGACCGAGGTACGAAAAAGAATGGTCAGGAGAGGCAGAAATCAAATGATTTATAAAGACAGGCGAGTGGAACATGACAGAAAGTGGAGTGGAATAAAAGCGAAATTTGGAAGCGATGATTTGTTACCACTGTGGATTGCAGATATGGATTTTGAAGCACCTAAGTGTGTGAAAAATGCATTGAAAGAATATGTGGATTTTGGAGTGTTTGGATTCCAAGGATGGAAAGAAGATTATAGCAGCCTTTATGTCGAATAAAGATAAAATGATTGAAAACATGTTTGCATCATTTAGATTGCTCATTCCATCTGTGCTGCTTGCGCTGGTTGTTGCCATTATTTTTGGTACGATCATGGGAATGAACAAGAGAATTCGAGAAGTGCTTCATCCAGTGATTTACGCATTTAGCGTAATTCCATCCATCCTGTTATCACCATTTGTGTTACTTTTAGCACCAACTTTGTACTCAGCATCTATTTTCCTTGTTGTGTACAACATCGTGTGGGCAACATTATTTGCTACAATTACAGGAATTATGACCATCGACAAGCGATACTTAGATAAAGCGGCAACTTTGGAATTGACAGGGGTGAAAAGATTTACGAAAGTAATCTTACCAGCAGCGAGCCCTTCGATTTTAGCAGGGTTTGTAAACTCATTGAGAAGTTCCTTTGTAATGCTTGTTTTCGCCGAAATGTATGGTGGCGGTTCCGGTATGGGTTACTTTGTAAAGAAGAATTCAGAACTTGGTGTATTTGCGAATACCTGGGTGGGATTTGTATTTATGGTAATCGTATTGGTTGTTGTAATGCAGGTGTTTGAGAAAATAAAAGAACGATTGTTGAAATGGACAATTGATTAAATGGAACAGGCAGATATGAAAATGGGACGATGTTAAACATCGTCCCATTTTTTGCTATTGAAGTTTAGATCCTGTCAATAATTCATAACACTCTAAATACTTGCCGATTGTCTTTTCAACAATCTCTTCTGGAAGTGTCCAGTCATTGTCTGGATTTGCTTTCAGCCAGTCACGAGCAATCTGTTTATCAAAGGATGGCTGTCCATGTCCAGGTTCATAGACATCTGCTGGCCAGAAACGAGAACTGTCAGGAGTGAGCATTTCGTCAGCAAGAACAATGTCTCCGTGTTCATCAATACCAAATTCAAATTTTGTATCTGCAATGATGATTCCGCGGCTTGCAGCATAATCTGCACATTTTTTATAAAGAGCGATTGTATAATCACGAAGCTTAGAAGCATATTCTTCGCCTTTTCCAGGGAAATATTTTTCTAAATGAGCTACACTTTCTTCATAGGAGATATTTTCATCATGTTCTCCAAGTTCAGCCTTTGTAGATGGTGTGTAGATTGGTTCAGGAAGCTTATCAGATTCCTGTAATCCTTCTGGAAGTTTGATGCCACATACTGTGCCGTTCTTCTGATAGCTTGCCCAACCACTTCCTGTAATGTATCCGCGAACAATGCATTCTACAGGGAGAATTGTAAGTTTCTTACACAGCATAGATTTACCTTCGAATTCAGGAATCTGGAAAAACTCTGGCATATCTTTCACATCTGTAGAAATCATATGATTTGGAAGAATGTCTTTGGTCATATCGAACCAGAATTTGGACATCTGAGTCAGAACAGAACCTTTCTTTGTAACGATATTTTTTAAGATGACATCAAAACAGCTGATGCGGTCCGTTGCGACCATGATCAGGCTGTCTCCATTATCATAAATCTCACGAACTTTTCCTTCTTTGATCGGTTTCATAAGTTATACACCTCGCTATAAATATTAAATGAAATATACATCCATTTAATATCTAATCAGATTTTCGGAAGAAATGCAATGCTATGGGAGGAAATTATATATAGTAGTTTTTAATAAGTTTTAATAAGCATGTTTTAACAAAAAAATTCACATAAAGAACATATTTATCTGCTATGATAAGAGAGTGAAATGATGTAGATGGAGGCGTCAGAAATGGAAAAAGTCAAACTATTAGTGGTTGATGATGAGAGCAGAATGCGAAAACTTGTCAGAGACTTTTTAGAAAGAAAGAATTTTCAAGTATTAGAAGCGGAAAATGGATTGGAAGCTATGGAAATATTCTATGAAGAAAAGGATATTGCGCTTATTATCTTAGATGTTATGATGCCAAAGATGGATGGATGGCAGGTGTGCCGGGAAGTGCGCCAGTCATCAAAAGTCCCAATCATTATGCTGACAGCTCGTTCGGATGAGCGGGATGAACTGCAAGGCTTCGAACTTGGAGTGGATGAATATATCTCTAAGCCATTTAGTCCAAAAATTTTAGTGGCAAGAGTGGAAGCTGTTTTGAGAAGAGTAACACATCTAGAAGAGGAACAACTTACAGATGCGGGTGGAATTTCCATTGATAAGTCTGCACATATTGTGAAGATAGACGGAGAAACAATTGAACTGAGTTATAAAGAATTTGAATTGTTATCATATTTTGTTGAAAATCAAGGGATTGCATTGTCCAGAGAAAAAATTTTGAATAATGTATGGAATTATGACTATTTTGGAGATGCAAGAACCATTGACACTCATGTGAAAAAATTAAGAAGTAAGCTTGGAGAAAAAGGAGCTTACATCAAAACTATCTGGGGCATGGGATACAAATTTGAGGTGGACGAAGTATGAAACATTCAATCAAGAAACAGATGATCGCAGTGTTTGTAGGGCTTACGCTTTGCTTGATTCTGGCACTATTCGTAATTAACTTATGCTTTCTCGAACCTTTTTATATTAATAATAAAGAAACAGAGTTTATTCATCTGTATGAGAAGATTGAGGAGGCAGCAGAGCGGGGCGTGCTCCTTGACGAGGACGAGTTTGAAAATCTTCGCAATCTGGCAGAAAAAAGCAATGTATCTTTTTTGATTAGTGATACGCAGAATAAGAGGGTTATTACCAATGTCCATGATATGGAACGACTGCGCCAGCAACTGATGGGATACCTTCTGAATCAGACGCAGAGCCAGAGTAAAATCCTGAAGAGCACAGAAAAGTATCAGATGGGCCAATGCAGAGACTGGCTGAATAACTCGGAATATATTGAGATGTGGGGCGAGCTAGAGAACGGAGACCAGTTCTTGATGCGAAGTCCTTTGGAAAGTATTCAAGACAGTGCGGAATTATCCAATCATTTTCTGATAAGAGTTGGAATTGTAGGGCTTTTGATTTGTATTTTCTTTGTCTGGTATTTTTCAAAAAAATTAACAGATCCGATTTTGGAATTGACAGCCTTATCAGAACGAATGGCCAATCTTGACTTTGAAGTGAAGTATTCGAGTGGAGGAAGCGATGAAATTGGGCTGCTAGGAGCAAACTTCAATCGAATGTCTGCACGATTGGAAACGACGATATCTGAATTAAAGAGTGCAAATAATCAATTGCAGAAAGATATAGAAAAAAAAGAAAAATTAGATAGCATGCGAAAGGAATTTCTTGGAAATGTCTCGCATGAATTAAAAACACCGATCGCATTGATCCAAGGATATGCAGAAGGGCTTCGTGAAGAGGTGAATACAGACAAGGAAAGCAGAGAATTCTATTGTGATGTTATTATAGATGAAGCGCAAAAAATGAATCGCATGGTACGTAATTTATTGACACTTAATCAGCTGGAATTCGGAGATGAAGAACTAGTATTTGAGCGATTCGACTTAACGGAAGTGGTGCGGGGAGTTTTGCAGAATATGGAACTGATTTCGCAGCAGAAAGAGGTAAAAGTGTTGTTCCGTCAGAACGAACCTGTTTATGTATGGGGGGATGAGTTTAAGGTGGAACAAGTCGTGCGAAATTATGTAAGTAATGCGTATAATCATGTAGATGATGAGAATATTATCGAAATTAAGATTATAAAAGTAGACAAGAAAGCACGAACTACTGTATTTAATACAGGAAAACCAATTCCGGAAGAAGATTTGTCTCATATCTGGGAGAAGTTTTATAAGGTTGATAAGGCACATACGAGAGAGTATGGAGGCAACGGAATTGGACTTTCCATTGTAAAAGCAATTATGGAATCCTTCCGACAGAAGTATGGTGTTAAGAATTATGAAAATGGTGTTGAATTCTGGTTCGAGTTAGATATACAATGATGAATATGAATTTAGACAGCAAATGGCCGAGGAGGACAAGTTATGATTGCAATCATAGATTATGATGCGGGGAATATTAAAAGCGTAGAAAAAGCGTTATTATTTCTTGGACAGGAAGTAAAGATTACAAGAAATCGAGATGAAATTTTAAGGGCAGATAAAGTGATTCTCCCAGGTGTTGGATCCTTTGGTGATGCAATGAGCAAGATTCATCAATATGGATTAGAAGAAGTGATTCATCAAGTGGTAGAAAAGCAGACACCATTTCTTGGAATTTGCCTTGGCCTTCAACTTTTGTTTGAAAAAAGTGATGAGACACCTGGTGTAAAGGGACTTGGGATTTTAAAAGGTGAGATCTTAAGAATTCCTGAGACGCCGGGACTGAAAGTTCCTCATATGGGATGGAATTCACTGAAGTTTCAAAATAATGGAAGATTATTTCAAAATCTGTCGGAAGACTCTTATGTGTATTTCGTGCATTCCTATTATCTGAAAGCAGAAGATGAATCATGCGTGACAGCAACAACGGAATACGGAATACATATTGATGCATCTGTTGAGCAGGGCAATGTGTTCGCATGTCAGTTCCATCCGGAAAAGAGCAGCGATGTAGGCATGCAGATATTGAAAAACTTTGTAGAATTATAATCGGAGGACAAAAGATGCATACAAAAAGAATTGTTCCGTGTCTGGATGTAAAAAACGGACGCGTAGTGAAGGGAGTCAATTTCGTTGATTTAAGAGACGCAGGTGACCCAGTAGAGATTGCAAAAGCTTATGATAAAGCAGGAGCAGACGAATTGGTATTTCTGGATATTACAGCAACAAGCGATGCTAGAAGTACAGTGACAGATATGGTGAGAAAAGTTGCTGAAAATGTGTTCATTCCATTTACTGTTGGTGGTGGGATTCGAACGGTGGATGATTTTAAAGCATTGCTTCGTGAGGGAGCAGACAAAATTTCCATCAATTCATCAGCAATCAACACACCGAGATTAATTTCTGATGCAGCAGATAAATTTGGAAGCCAGTGTGTAGTAGTAGCTATTGACGCGAGAAAACGTGCGGATGGCAGTGGTTGGAACATTTATAAAAATGGCGGACGAATTGATGTGGGAATCGATGCAGTAGAATGGGCAAGAAAGGTAGAAGGACTTGGTGCGGGAGAAATTCTGCTTACAAGTATGGACGGAGACGGCACAAAGCAAGGGTATGATCTGGCGTTGACTCGTGCAATTGCTGAAGCAGTGTCTATTCCAGTGATTGCATCTGGAGGTGCAGGGACATTGGAACACTTCTATGAAGCCCTGACAGAAGGAAAAGCCGATGCGGCATTGGCAGCATCCTTGTTCCATTATAAAGAGTTGGAAATCAAGGAAGTGAAAGAATATTTAAGAGGAAAAGGGGTATCTGTGCGCCTGTAACGGCAGTGGCGATACCAAAGGAGAAGGTATGGGAGCAATTACAAATGATTGGCTGGATGTCTTAAAGGATGAGTTCAAGAAACCTTATTATAAAGAATTATTTCAGAAAGTGACGGAAGAATATCGAACACAGTTGATATTTCCTCCTGCAGATGATATTTTTAATGCGTTCCATTTGACACCATTAAAGAATGTGAAGGTTGTAATCTTAGGACAGGATCCTTACCATAATCATGGGCAGGCTCATGGGTTATGTTTTTCTGTGAAGAAAGGTGTGGATATTCCACCATCTCTTGTAAATATATACAAAGAATTGCAGGACGATCTAGGGTGTAAGATTCCAGATCATGGATATTTGACAAAATGGGCAGAGCAAGGAGTTCTGATGCTCAATACAGTTTTGACTGTACGTGCACATCAGGCAAACTCTCACCGAGGAATCGGATGGGAAGAATTTACAGATGCTGCGATTCGCGTGTTGAATGAGCAGGATCGACCAATTGTCTTTATTTTGTGGGGAGCACCTGCACAGAAAAAGGAAAAAATGTTGAACAATCCAAACCATTTGATTTTGAAGGCACCGCATCCAAGTCCACTGTCTGCGTACCGTGGCTTTTTTGGAAGCAAGCCATTTAGCCAAACAAATAATTTTCTGGTGCAGCATGGACTGGAACCAATTGATTGGCAAATAGATTAACCATCAGAAAAGTTTTAGGAGAAAGTATGAATAAGATTAAAAAAATTTGGATTTTGGCTGCATGCTGCATTGTACTGACGGGGTGTGGCGAGAATGTGTATGAGCAAGGGGTAAAGCAGCTGGAAAGTGAAAATTACGAAGCAGCTGTTACATCTTTTGAAAAGGCAGTTGAGAAAGAGAAAAATTTGGCGGATTCTTACCGTGGGCTTGGAATTGCGTATTGGGAACTTCAAGAATATGAAAATGCAAAAGATGCGTTAGAAAAATCCATTGAACATGGAACAGAAGAAACTGCGACAATCTACAGCATTTTGGGGAATTGCGAATTAGAACTTCAGAATGCGGAAGAGGCAGTTTCCTATTATGAAAAGGTTCTTTCAGCAGAAAATGTTGACGAGAGCCTGAGACAGGATGTAGAATTTAACGTAATTGTGGCATATGAACAGATGAAGGATCTTGAAACAGCAAGAGAAAAGCTGGAGGAATACCTCGGCAAGTATCCAGAGGATGAAGCTGCCGCAAAAGAAGCAGAATTTTTGGAGACAAGATAATGATAGAATTAAAGCAAGAAGCAGAACGAGTGATTCTCGTAGGAGTAAGTCTTCCGGGACAGGAAGATGTTGAAAGATCGCTGGACGAATTGGCAGAACTTACGGCAACTGCAGGGGCAGAAGCTGTGGGACGCATGACACAGGCACGCGATCAGTTCCACCCAGGTACTTATGTGGGAAAAGGAAAAGTAGAAGAATTAAAAGATCTGATATGGGAATTAGAAGCTACTGGAATTATCTGTGACGATGAACTTTCACCAATTCAGATGAAGAATTTGCAGGATGAACTGAACGTGAAAGTAATGGATCGTACACTGGTGATTCTGGATATTTTCGCAGGACGTGCCTCTACGAATGAAGGAAAGATCCAGGTCGAACTTGCACAGTTGAAGTATCGTGCGACAAGATTGACAGGTTTTGGTACCTCACTGTCACGACTGGGTGGTGGAATTGGTACAAGAGGTCCAGGAGAAAAGAAACTGGAAATCGACCGTCGATTAATCAAAAATCGAATTGCACAGTTGAATCGAGAATTGGCAGATGTGAAGAGACATCGTGAAATTACTAGAGAGCAGAGAAGCAAAAGCAACATTCCAGTTGCTGCAATCGTAGGTTACACGAATGCTGGAAAATCCACATTATTGAACACATTGACTGGAGCCGGAATTCTCGCAGAAGATAAGCTGTTTGCAACGTTGGACCCTACAACAAGAAGTTTAAAACTTCCAAGCAGACAAGAAGTGCTTTTGACGGATACAGTAGGTTTTATACGCAAGCTTCCACATCATCTGATTGATGCGTTTAGAAGTACGTTAGAGGAAGCGAAATATGCAGATATGATCCTGCATGTTGTGGATGCTTCGAATCCGCAGATGGATGAGCAGATGTACACAGTGTATGAGACACTGCAGAATCTAGGAGTAAAAGATAAACCAGTCATCACAATCTTCAATAAGCAGGATAAGATTGAAGATCCTCAGGTTGTTCGCGATTTTAAAGCAGATTATATTGTGAAAATCTCTGCAAAACAGGGAACAGGTCTTGAGGAATTGACAGAGACAATCGAGGCTGTGCTTCGTGAACAAAAACTTGCGCTGGAAGGAATCCTGGACTACAAAGACGCAGGACTCGTACAGCTGATTCGCAAGTTTGGAGAACTTCAGGAAGAAGAGTACCGAGAAGACGGAATCTTTGTGCGTGCTTACGTTCCGGTAGAAGTTTATAACAAAGTCAGCCCATCAATGGTGTCACGAGGAGACTCGTGAAACAGTTGGCGGTAGGCGCGTGAGAAGGTGGAGTAATCTTTATATCCACAGTCAAAGCATGCCTGCATGACAGGTGTATGATTTAAAATAAGTTCTTTTGCAAGCAGGAGCCGTTTGCTGGAAATATAGTTTCCAATTGTATAACCGGTTTCCTGCTTGAATTGTCTCATCATATGATACTTACTGATATAGAACTTCTGAGCAAGGTGGTCAATGCTCAGCTCTTCGCTAAGGTGCTCGGAAATATATCGGATAATATCTATAATCTTTTCGTTATAATCTGCAGTATCAAGAAATTCCAAACTATTCTTCTGTGTAGCACGATTCAGATGAATCATAAACTCGAGAAAAAGAACCTGACGGTAAAGCTCGTTTGCATATCCAGTATCAGAAAAAGATTTTTCTAGTTGGCTGATGGAACGAAAAAGCGCATTTTTCTCGAAGGAAGGAATGCGGAGAACATTGCTTTGCTCTTCGGCTGCTTTTTGAAAACAGGAACTCAAGTCGTAAGCATTCGTTTGATAAGCTTTCATAAAGTTGGGAGAAATGTAGACAATGATACGATCATACACGGTAGAGTTATCGACCGTTAATCGATGAATGTCATTGTGCTTTACCAAGACAATATCATAGGGCTGAAGGTCATAGGATTTTCCCTCAATCATGTAAGTGACATCTCCACTAAGGAAAATAGTGATTTTATCGAAATCATGGTAATGATATTCGACTTCCTTAGTTTCCTGGTCTGTTAAATGAAATAATTTGAATTCGCTGTTTAAATATCCCTTTTTTGCATAAGTTTCCATAGACAACACTCCTCATTTGAGATGGTAATATTTTACATGAAAATAGCATTATTTGCAATGTTTGAAGCACTATCTATGTAGAAAATGAAAAAGATGCTTGTTATGATGTTGATAACAACAGAAATAAAGTCTTGAAAATCGGAGGATTGCAATGGAAGTAGTATTAGAACGTTATCATGGACTTGGAAACGATTATGTCGTATTTGACCCAAATAAAAATAAATTAGAACTGACAGAGAAAAATGTAAAATTAATCTGTGACAGGAATGCTGGACTTGGTTCCGATGGAATTTTGGAAGGACCAATTTTAAAAGAAGATGGAATGTATGTAAAGGTATGGAATCCAGACGGAAGTGAACCAGAAACAAGTGGGAATGGTGTTCGCATTTTTGCAAGATATCTGAAAGATGCCGGTTATGTACAGAAAAAGAACTTTACTTTGTATACAGCAAATGGCCCAGTGGAAGTTACATTTTTAAACGAAGATGGCAGCAGACTTCGCGTATCCATGGGAAAACTTTCTTTCTGCAGTGATGATATTCCAGTAACTGGTGAACGCAGAGATGTGATTAATGAAGATATGGTGTTTGGACGTACACTTTATCCAGTAACTTGTGTGAATATCGGAAATCCACATTGCGTCATTCCAATGCGTGAGATTTCAAAACCATTGGTGTGCAAGATTGGTGACTATGCGGAAATGGCTCGATATTTCCCAAAAAGAATCAATACACAGATTATGAAAGTGATTGATAAAGAACACGTTGCAATTGAAATTTATGAACGTGGAGCAGGATATACACTTGCATCTGGAACAGGTGCCTGTGCGGCAGCAGGAGTAGCTTATAAGCTTGGAATGACGAATAATAAAGTAATTGTTCGCATGCCAGGTGGTGAATTACAGGTAGAAATTACAGAGGACTGGAATGTATATTTGACAGGAGATGTCTTTTACGTTGCGAAGATGTTTCTTGGAAATGAATTTGTAGAAAAATTAAGAAGCATATAGTATACTAAGGCATAGGGAGGAAGACCTATGCCTTTACAATTTATATTTGGACCATCTGGTTCAGGAAAATCACATTATCTTTATCATCATGTAATTGATGAGTCTAGGAAACATCCAGAACAGAATTACATTGTACTTGTGCCAGAGCAGTTTACGATGCAGACGCAGAAGGACCTTGTAATGATGCATCCCAACCATGGAATTATGAATATTGACGTCTTGAGTTTCGGACGTTTGGCTTATCGTGTCTTTGAAGAGACGGGTGGTGAGCAGCTTCCTGTTTTGGATGATGAAGGGAAAAACTTGATTCTCCGCAAGATTGCCGGAGACTACGAAGAAGAACTGAAAGTTCTAAAGGGAAACATAAGAAAGCTTGGATATATCAGTGAAGTGAAATCTGTGATTTCAGAATTTACTCAGTATGATATTGGAGAAGAAGAACTGGAACGTGTGATGGAACACGTGGGGGAACAGTCAAAATTATATTATAAGCTGAGGGATATCCAGATTCTGTATCGTGGGTTTACAAACTATCTTTCACAGAAATATATTACTAAAGAAGAATTGCTGGATGTCTTGAGCCGCGCAGTTCCAAAGTCCGAACTTTTGAAAAATACAACCATTGTGTTAGATGGATTTACAGGATTTACACCGGTTCAAGAACGACTGATTGCTGAACTTTTAAAAAGATGTCAGAAAGTGATCGTGACAGTGACGATGGACGAGCGGGAGAATCCATTTCTTTATCGTCATCCATATCAACTGTTTGCACTGAGTAAACAAATGGTAACAGCGCTTGTTCAAGTGGCAAAAGATGTGGGAGAGACTGTGGAAGATCCGAAGTATCTGTATGAACAGCCAGTGTATCGTTTCCGGGAGAATAAGGCACTTGCATTTTTAGAACGAAATCTATTCCGCTACAATTCCGAAGTTTTTGAAGAAGAACAGGATAAAATGCAGATTTTTACGGCACGAAATCCGAAAGAAGAGGCACTTCTGACTGCGGGTGAGATTCGGGCACTTGTGAGAAAGCAAAAGCTTCGTTACCGAGAAATTGGGGTAATCGTCAGTGATATGGACACATATGGGGATTACTTGGAGCAGGCATTCCACACCTATGAGATACCGGTGTTTATGGATCATAAGAGAAGCATTTTGTTAAATCCATTTGTGGAATATATTCGAAGTCTTTTGAATATGGCAGAACAAAACTTTAGTTATGAAAGTGTTTTCCGCTTTTTACGAACAAATTTATCCGGATTTACCCATGATGAAGTGGATAAGTTAGAGAATTATGTTATCGGAATGGGGATAAAAGGGTACAAAAAGTGGCAGGAGCGTTGGATTCGTCGTCTGAATGATATGAAAGAGGATGAACTGGCAGAGATGAACCATTTGCGTGTGCTTTTAGTGGAAAAAATAGATCCATTGATGTTTGTGCTCAAACAACGAAAAAAAACTGTGAAAGATATTACGGTTGCAGTTTATGAGTTTATGGTTCAAGAAGAACTGCAGCTAAAACTTACCAAACAGGAAGAACAGTTTCAGGAAAAGGGTGAGTTGGCGTTATCGAAAGAATATGCGCAAGTTTACCGTATCATGATAGAACTCTTTGATAAACTTGTAAGCCTGTTGGGAGACGAACCAGTAGGATTAAATGAATATTGTAAACTCCTAGATGCAGGATTGGAAGAAGCACGAGTTGGTGTCATTCCACCGGGGATTGATCAAGTCGTGGTAGGTGACGTGGAACGTACACGTCTGAAGGATATCAAGGCGTTGTTTTTTGTGGGAGCAAATGATGCATTTCTTCCGGGAAATTTACTGCGAACAGGGTTGCTTACAGAGCGTGACCGTGAAAAGTTCCACCACGAAAAGCTGGTACTTGCACCTGGAGGAAAAGAAAGAGCATATGTGCAGAAGTTCTATCTGTACATGAATTTAACCAAACCATCAGAGCAACTGCGAATTTCATACAGTAAGGTATCTGCAGATGGGAAAACCATGCGTCCAGCATACTTGGTACAGGAATTAGAGCGTCTGTATCCGAAACTTTCTGTGCAGGAAGGAGAAGACTTGTTACTTGCACAGAAAGAACTTACAGGAAAACTTGGGGTGGACTATTTTATACAGGGACTGCGCCAAGAATCGGCAGGAACAGACCCCGTATGGAATGAATTATATAGTTGGTATCTGAAGCATCCAGATTGGAAGGGGAAAATGGAACAACTGCTGCAGGCAGGATTCTATCAGCGACCAATGGATGGAATGTCGAAGGCAGTTGCAAAAGAATTGTATGGAGAAAATTTCGAAACCAGTATCACACGTATGGAAAAATTTTCTTCCTGCGCGTTTGCACATTTTCTCACCTACGGTTTGCGGTTGAAAGAACGACAGGAATACGAATTTGAGGCTTTAGACCTTGGGAATGTCTGCCATCGAGCGCTGGAGTGTTACTCAGAAAAACTTCAGAAAATGAAATTGTCCTGGACGGAAATTCCGAAAGAGACACAGCAACAATATATTGCGGAAAGTGTGGAAAGAGCCATTGTGGATTATGGAAACTCTGTACTCTATAGTTCGGCGAGAAATGAAGCGACGATTACGCGAATGAAGCAACTTTTGGAACGTACAGTCTGGGCACTGACGCATCAACTGATGCGCGGAGATTTTCAGCCGTTGGAGTATGAACTTCGCTTTCAGGGAGGAAAGATTGACCGAGTAGATGTATGTGAAGATGGAGAGAAACTCTATGTCAAAGTGATGGATTATAAGACGGGAAGCAAAAAGTTTGATGTAGTTGCACTGTATTATGGATTGCAGCTGCAGTTGATGGTGTACATCAATGCGGCAGTTGAGCTGGAACAGAAAAAATATCCAAAACATGAGATTATTCCAGCGGGTGTATTTTACTATCGCATTCAGGATCCGTATATTGATAAAGTTTCGGAGGAAAAGATTGAGGATGAACTTTTGAAGGAACTTTGCCTGGATGGAATGATTAACCTGAAAGATGAAACACTTCAACATTTAGAACACAAAAATGAAGGAGATTCCTTGGCGATTCCGGTGAAATATAATAAAAACGGCAGTCTTTCTAAGAGTTCAAAAGCGGTATCAGAAGAAAACTTTCAGCTGATGATGCGACATGCTATGAAAAAGGTTGCAAATATTCGGGAAGAAATTTTACAGGGTGAGACAACGCCTGTGCCGTATCGAAAAGGACAGGAAACAGGATGTGATTATTGCAAATATCGTCATATTTGTGGGTTTGATCTTAAAATTCCAGGGTATGAGTACCAGGAAATTCAAAAAATGAGCCAGGAAGAAGCGTTTGCAAAAATGCAGGCTTATGTGGAAAAGGAGGTGTAGCAAATGGGCGTAATGTGGACAGAAGAACAGCAGAAGGTAATTGAATTGCGCAACCGCAACATATTAGTTTCGGCGGCAGCAGGTTCGGGGAAGACAGCGGTACTTGTTGAGAGAATTATTAAAATGCTGACGGACGAAAAGCATCCGATCGATGTGGATCGTTTGTTGATTGTGACATTTACCGAAGCAGCGGCGATGGAAATGAAAGAGAGAATCCGTAGTGCAATCGAAAAGAAACTGACCGAAGATCCGGAAAACGAACATTTGCTGCAGCAGGCGACCTTAATACACAATGCACAGATTACGACCATTCATAGTTTTTGCCTTTCTGTGATTCGAGACCATTTCCATGCTATTCATTTGGATCCAGGGTTTCGAATTGGAGAAGAAGGTGAGTTAAAACTTTTACAACATGATGTGTTAGGAGAAATTCTGGAAGAAAAGTATGCAAGTGGCGAGGAGCAATTTTTGGACTTTGCGACAGCATATGCTGGTAAAAAAGGAGATAAGAATCTGGAAGAATGGATTTTGAAAATTTACGAATTTTCCAGAAGTTATCCTAATCCGGAGGAATGGCTGAAATCCTGTGAGGACGCGTACAATCCGGAAACGGTGGAGAAACTGGAAAACAGCCATTTTATGCAGTTTGTGATGAGCAATGCGAAACGTTATTTTCAAGATGCAAAGCAGATGCTGAATCAGGGAATGCAAATTTGTCTTGAGGAAGATGGACCAGCAGTATATGAGACAACGTTATTATCGGATATGACGGTGATTGAAACATTGGAGAGGGCAACTTCATTTCAAGAATTGAACGAAAAAGTTCAAGAGGTTCATTGGGTGCGCCTTGCATCGAATCGAGATAAAACGGTGTCGGAAGAAAAAAGTCAGGCCGTAAAAATGATTCGTGAAGAAATCAAAGATATTGTAAAGAGTCTGAAGAATCAGTACTTTTACCAGAGTGTGGACGGGATGCTTGAGGATTTGCAGCTTTGTAGACCGGCAATCCACGAACTGCTTGTGTTAGTGCGAGAATTTGCAAATCGATTTGAAGAAAAGAAACGTAATCAGAATATGATTGATTTTTCAGATATGGAACAGTATGCACTGCGAATTCTCACGGAAGAATGTGAAGGACAATTGGTGCCATCCGTTATTGCGAAAGAATATCAGCAGCATTTCTATGAGATTATGATTGATGAATATCAAGACAGTAATATGATTCAGGAAACCATACTTACGAGTATCTCGAAAATGGAAGAAGGAATCTATAACATTTTTATGGTAGGAGATGTAAAGCAGAGTATTTATCGCTTTCGATTATCCAGACCAGAATTGTTCGTGGAAAAATTTGACACCTATTCTTTGGAAAATGGGAAAAAACAGCGAATTGACCTACATAAAAACTTTCGAAGCAGGTGGGAAGTACTTGAAAGTGCTAACTTTATTTTCCGTCAGATCATGACGAAAAAACTTGGTGGAATTGATTATAATGTAAAAGCAGAATTAAATGTTGGAGCTTCCTATCCTCAGGGGAAAGGCTTTGAAACGGAAGTGCTTGTGATTGATACGAAGCAAGAACTGGCAGATAGAGAACATGTTGATAGTGTCGCAAGTCGAGAATTAGAAGCACGAGCAGTTGCAACGAGAATTCATGAGCTCATAGAACATCAGCTGGTAACGGATAAGAAGACTGGGGAACTTCGACCGGCGAAATATTCTGATATTGTAATTTTGACGCGAAGCGTTCGAGGATTTGCAGATGTCTACACGGAAGTATTGAACCGTGAAGGAATTCCAGCTTATGCCAGCACAAGGGAGGGGTATTTCTCTGCACAGGAAGTTGGTGTGATTTTATCGTATTTGAGAGTTTTGGACAACCGAAGACAAGACATACCACTGGTAGCAGTTTTGACATCGCCAATCGGGCAAATGACAGAAAATGAGTTGGCAATGATACGCAGCGAATTCAGGGAACAATCTTTTTATGAGGCAGTGGAAAAGTATCGAATAGACGGAAAAGAGTGTTCGGTGCGAGAAAAACTAGGACGTTGTATGCAGACCATGGACAGGATTCGGGAAATCGTACCATATACGCCAATGCATGAGCTATTGTTGCATATATTAGAAGAAACTGGCTATGGAGATTATGCAGCGGCAATGCCTGGAGGAGAGCAAAGACGAGCAAATCTGGATATGCTGGTTGAAAAAGCAAGAAGTTTTGAAGCGACGAGTTATAAAGGTCTTTTTCATTTTGTACGCTACATCGAACAGTTGCAAAAATATGATGTAGACTATGGAGAAGCCAGTATTGAAGATGAACATGCCAATACAGTGCGTGTAATGACCATTCATAAGAGTAAAGGATTGGAATTCCCAATTGTATTTGTCACAGGGATGGGAAAACGCTTCAATATGCAGGATGCAAGAAGTGCACTGGTGCTCCATGCAGGACTTGGTATTGGATTGGATGCCATGAATCAAAAATTACGCACAAAGAGTCCAAGTATTGTGAAAAAAGCGATTCAGAAAGAAGAAGTGCTGGATACATTAGGCGAAGAACTGCGTGTGCTGTACGTGGCATTAACTCGTGCGAAAGAGAAAATGATTATTACAGGGACGGTTTCGAATCTGGAAAAGAAGTTGCTAGAAACAGAGCAGGTAAAAAGACAAGTAGGAAATACACTTCCTTTTGGAACTTTGAGTACGGCAACAACGTATATGGATTGGCTGCTGCCTGCTTTGGCTCGATTGCCAGAAGTCGTACCATTGAAAGTTTCTTACATGGGAATTGAGGAGATTGTCAGCAAAGAACTGCAGAAAAAGATGGAAAAAAGCTTGGAAAAGGCGATGTTCGAACAGTGGGATATAGAAAGAATCTACGATGAAGCAACAAAGACCCAACTGGAAGAACAGTTAGAGTATCACTATCCTTATCATGCGGAACAGACGAGAAAGCTGAAATTTTCTGTATCAGAACTGAAAAAACGAGTGCATACCATGGAAATGGCCGAAGAGGAACTTGGAGAAGAGCTTTACGAAGAACCAGAAATGGTACCGTTACTTCCGAAGTTTATGCAGGAAGAGGAAGAACTTACGGGCGCACTGCGCGGAACTGCATATCATCGTGTGATGGAATTACTTGATTTTGCGAAGGACTACGAGGAAAAGAGTTTGCGAGAGACATTAAAAGAATTCCAAAAAGAGGGGAAAATCGCAAAAGATGCCGTAGATTGTATGCGAATCAAAGACATTCAGAGATTCTTGGATAGTTCGGTCGGACAACGCATGCGAATATGTGCGCAAAAAAACAAGCTATGGAAAGAACAGCCATTTGTCTTAGGGGTAGATGCAAAAGAAATATATTCGGAAGAAGAATCTGACGAGCAGATTCTAGTGCAGGGAATCATAGATGTGTACTTCGAAGAAGAGGATGGACTGGTGGTGTTAGACTACAAGACAGACAAAGTACGAAGCGCAACCGAATTGGTGGAACGATACCATGCACAATTAGAGTACTATGCAAAAGCACTGGAGCAGGTGCTTGGAAAAAAAGTAAAAGAAAAGATCATTTATTCCTTTACATTACGAAAAGAAATCTATGTATAAAAGAGAAAGAGATAAACACAGGAAAAGCTAGTGTTTATCTCTTTCTCTTTTGGGCAATACTCTGATAAAAAGAAAGGGGTAGCATGATGGCAAAAAAAGAAAAATCAATCCGATTAGAGGAATTGTCACAAGAAGAAAAGATGAAATATGAGATCGCAGAAGAACTTGGCCTTCTGGACCGGGTGTTGACGGAAGGGTGGAAATCACTGTCCTCCAAAGAGACGGGACGAATTGGTGGAATTCTTGCCAGAAGAAAACGGAAGGAAAACAGCAAAGCACAAAGAAATTAAATTTGAATTGACAAAAATATTTGAGAATAGGAATTGCAAAGGAAAATCCGTTTTGCTATAATCGTAACGCAAAGTAGGAAGTAGCAGGTGCGGAATGGATAGTAAGATAGAAGTATTAAATATAAAGATAAATTTGTGCACTGCCAAAGAAGCAATGAAAAAAGCAGTGGATTATATGAAGTCAGATTTGATTAGTGTTATCGAATTTGTAACACCAAATAGTATAATGGCGTTGGATGAAAATGACGAGCTGAAGTCCCAGATGGATCAATTCGAGCTTATACTTGCTGGCGAGAAGGCACTTTTCGATGTGCTGGGAGTGAAAGATGCGAATTTGGTAAAAGAAGTGGAGGAACGTCGCTTTCTGAAGTTGTTTTTTCAATATTTGCACAAGCAGTATAAGAGAGTGTATCTGCTGGTAGAAGCAGAAAAAGATGCAGAGAATATTTACGAACATTTTTCGAAATTATATCGTGGAATCGAAATCGTAGGAATAGCGAAAGTTGCAGCTGCAAATCGTGCAGATATGATGCTTGTGAATGCAATCAATGGAAGTGAAGTAGATTGCATCCTCTCCACATTATCGACTCCGCTACAGGAAGATTTTGTTACAAAGAATAAAAACTTGATGAATGCAAGGGTGTGGCTTGGACTTGGGAAAAGTATGTTGGACTTTGAAGAGGAAGAGACGGCCAAAAGAAAACTTGCAAAATATCTGATGAAGAAAATTTTGAAAAAAGAGATAGAAAAACAAAAAAGAAGTTGAGGAAATTAACAAAAAGCATTAATTTCCTCTTTTTTTTTTGGACAAAATGTATTAATATAAAGTACGAACTATGCAAAATTACAAAATATTGGAGCCCAATGTTGTGTAAAATGCATATTGAGATGAGTGGAGGAGATAGAATATGATATCTAATCAAATACTTCAGAATACAATTGAAGGATTGAAGGGAATTACGAAATTTGATTTCTGTGTCATGGACACAGATGGGAAGACTCTGGCTAGTACATTTTCAGACCATGAGAATTATGAAAAAGAGGTAATATCCTTCGTAGCATCACAGGCAGACAGCCAGATTGTACAGGGATATCAATTCTTTAAGATATTTGATGAACATCAGCTAGAATATATCCTTATGGTCAACGGCGGTGGAGAAGATGTGTATACTATCGGAAAGATCGCTGTGTTCCAGATTCAGAACCTGTTGATCGCTTACAAAGAGCGATTTGATAAAGACAACTTTATCAAGAATCTGTTATTGGATAATCTGCTGTTAGTGGACATCTATAATCGTGCCAAAAAATTACATATTGACACAGAGAGAAGACGTGTTATCTTTATTATTGAAACAAAGCATGAAAAAGACAGCAATGCATTAGAGAATGTTCGAGCACTTCTGAGCAGCAAATCTAAAGATTTTGTGACAGCAGTAGATGAGAAGAACATTATCATAGTGAAAGAACTGGAAGTGAATGACGGTCATGCAGAGTTAGAAAAAGCAGCACAGACATATTACACACTTCTTGAAGAAGATGGAGAAGAAGATGTCTTGATTGCTTATGGAACAGTCGTTAGTGATATCAAGGAAGTGTCAAAGTCATACAAGGAAGCAAAGCTTGCACTTGACGTTGGAAAGATATTCTTCAGTGAAAAGAATATCATTGCGTTCAGTGGTCTCGGAATTGGCCGATTGATTTACCAGCTTCCAATTCCACTTTGTAAGATGTTCATTCGTGAGATTTTTGAGGGGAAATCACCGGATGATTTTGACGAGGAGACATTAACCACAATCAATAAGTTTTTTGAGAATAATCTGAATGTCTCAGAAACATCCAGACAGCTGTATATTCACCGTAACACACTGGTGTATCGTCTGGATAAACTGCAGAAGAGTACAGGACTGGATCTTCGCGTTTTTGAGGATGCGATCACATTTAAGATTGCCCTCATGGTTGTGAAGTACATGAAGTACATGGAGTCATTGGAGTATTAATAATTAGGAGGATCTTATGATTGAATTAAGAGACGTAAGAAAAGAATACTCAAAGGGAATTGCAGCCCTGAATGGTATTAATCTTACAATTGAGCAGGGAGAGTTTGTATTTATAGTAGGTGACAGTGGTTCTGGTAAATCTACGTTGATTCGTTTATTGATGAAAGAAGTAGAACCAACTTCTGGTACAATCATTGTAAACGGACAGAACTTGGGAAGACTGAAACACCGCAAGATACCAATGTACAGAAGAAAAATTGGTGTCGTATTTCAGGATTTCCGCTTGTTGAAAGACCGTAATATTTATGAAAATATTGCATTTGCACAGCGAGTAACAGAGACATCTACACGTGTGATTAAGAAAAAAGTACCAGCTGCTTTGTCTTTGGTTGGACTTGCACAGAAGTATAAAGCATTTCCAAAGGAATTGTCTGGTGGAGAACAGCAGAGAGTAGCGATTGCGAGAGCGATTGTGAATGAACCGTTGATTTTGCTTGCTGACGAACCGACAGGAAACCTTGACCCAACCAACTCATGGGAAATCATGAAGCTTTTGGAGGAAGCAAATGATCGTGGAACAACAGTAGTTGTTGTTACACATAACCAGGAAATCGTTAACGAGATGAAGAAGCGCGTTGTTACAATGAAAAAGGGAGTTATTGTAAGCGACGAGAAAAAAGGTGGGTATAATAATGAGAATTAGTACATTTGGATATTCGATGAAGCAAGGGGTAAAAAACATCAGGAGAAATAAGATGTTTTCATTAGCGTCTATCGCGACAATGTCAGCATGTATTTTCTTATTCGGACTTTTTTATTCGATAGTAATGAACTTCAATCATATTGTGGATAAAGCAGAAGAAGGTGTTGCAATCACAGTATTTTTTGAAGAAGAGACAACAGAAGAGCAGAGAGAAGCAATTGGCGTACAGCTGCAAGATACAGAAGGTGTATTAGAAGTAAACTATGTAAGTGCTGAAGAAGCGTGGGATCAGTTCAAAGATGAATATTTTGGTGACTCGAAAGATGCAGCAGAAGGATTCAAGAGTGATAACCCATTAGCAAATTCAGATCACTATGAAGTCTACATGGCTGATGTATCCAAGCAAAAGGATGTAGTATCTTTTGCAGAAGGACTTGAAGGAGTACGTAAGGTTAATAAATCAGATATTGTGGCGAAAACACTTACAAGTGTAAATAAGTTGGTGAGTTATGTTTCCGTTGCAATCATTGGAATTTTGTTAGCTGTTTCTATTTTCCTGATCAGTAACACAGTTACAATGGGTATTACTGTTCGAAGAGAAGAAATTGCAATTATGAAATATATTGGTGCGAAAGATAGTTTTGTACGTGCGCCATTCATTATTGAAGGGCTTTTGATTGGTGTTTTGGGAGCAATCTTACCGTTAATCTTGTTGTATTTTATGTATGGAAAAGTGGTTACTTACGTTATGACAAGATTTAGCCTTCTGAAGAATATTATAGATTTCATTCCTGTTACAGAGGTGTATCGAACATTATTACCAGTAGGAATTCTGCTTGGAGTGGGAATCGGATTTTTAGGAAGTTCTGTTACAATTCGTAAACATCTGAGAGTGTAATGAAGGAACGATATTATGAAAAATAAAAAAGGTTTTTGGCAGGGGGCGCTTTGTGGCGCCCTTGCTATGTTATTAGTTGCAGGTTTAGTATCCTGCGGATTAAAAGTAAATAGTGGAAACGCAAAGATTGATATGGATGCTGTGGAAAAAAAGTTGGGTGTCATTCAATATTTGATTGAAGAAAAGTATCTGAATGAAGTAGACGAAGATGCGCTGGAAGAAGGAGTTTATGAGGGTTATGTTGCCGGACTTGGAGATCCTTATTCTGTCTATTATGATGAAGAAAATACAGAGGCACTTTTAGAAACAACATCTGGAGAATACAGTGGAATTGGCGCTGTGTTGACGCAGGCAGTAGATACAGGTATTATTACACTTGTTAGAATCTATAAGGATTCCCCTGCGATGAAAGCTGGTCTGAAAGATGGAGATATCCTGTACAAAGTTGGAGACTTGGAAGTGACAGGGATGGACTTGTCGGAAGTTGTAACCCACATTAAGGGAGAAAAGAAGACGGAAGTTGAACTGACAGTTCTCCGTGGAGAAAATAATGAAGAGATTACAGTGACAGCTGTGAGAGACACCATTGAAGTAGAGACTGTTGAATATAAAATGTTGGAAAATCAGATTGGATATATTTCAATCTCTGAATTCGATGCGGTAACGGATAAACAGTATGAAGAAGCACTGAATGAACTGGAAAAACAGGGAATGTCAGGCTTGGTTGTCGATTTGAGAAACAATCCTGGTGGAAATTTAGATGTGGTCTGCAATATCCTGGATCTGATGCTTCCGGAAGGTATGATCGTGTATACACAGGACAGAGATGGAAACAGAGATGAGCATAAATCTGATGAAGAACATCAATTCACGAAACCATTAACAGTGCTTGTAAATGGAAACAGTGCAAGTGCGTCTGAAATTTATGCAGGTGCAATTCAAGACTATAAGCTTGGAGATATTGTTGGAACACAGACATATGGAAAAGGGGTTGTTCAGCAATTATTTGATCTGAAGGATGGAACTTGTCTGAAACTTACGATTTCCGAGTATTTCACACCGAATGGAAGAAATATCCATGGGGAAGGAATCACACCGGATGTGGAGTGTGAGTACCAATATGATGAGAAAAATCCAGAGAAAGATAACCAATTAGAAAAAGCGGTAAAAGTTTTGGAAGAAAAAATCAAGGAATAATTTGGAAGGGAATGTCAAAAGGCATTCCCTTTTATTTTTGCATGTGCTAAAATATACAACAAGTATGGACAAAAATAAAGAACAAGTGAATGGATACAGGAGGATACAGCCGTGATTAACAAATTAGTAGCAAACATTAAGAAAACAGGTGCACCAATCGTTGTGGGATTAGATCCAATGTTGAACTATGTACCAGAGCATGTACAGAACAAAGCGTTCCAGGAATATGGTGAAACTTTGGAAGGTGCTGCAGAAGCAATCTGGCAGTTCAATAAGGAAATTATAGATAAGACATATGATTTGATTCCAGCAGTAAAACCTCAGATTGCAATGTATGAACAGTTTGGAATTCCAGGTCTTCAGGCTTTCAAAAAAACAGTGGATTATTGTAAAGAAAAAGGTCTGGTTGTTATTGGCGATATCAAACGTGGAGATATTGGCTCCACATCGGCTGCATATGCAGTAGGACATGTAGGACGTGTTCAGGTAGGAAGTAAGACATATGTGCCATTTGATGAAGACTTTGTAACTGTCAATCCATATCTTGGTTCTGATGGAGTAAGTCCATTTACAAAAGTATGCAAAGAAGAAAAGAAAGGGATGTTTATTCTTGTGAAGACATCCAATCCATCCAGTGGAGAATTCCAGGATCAGTTGATTGATGGACGCCCACTTTATGAACTTGTCGGAGAAAAAGTTGCGCAGTGGGGCGAAGAACATATGGGTGAAGAATATAGCTATATCGGAGCAGTTGTAGGAGCTACTTATCCAGAGATGGGCAAAGTACTTCGAAAGATTATGCCAAAATCTTATATCCTTGTTCCTGGATACGGAGCACAGGGTGGAAAAGGAAAAGACTTGGTACACTTCTTTAACGAAGATGGTCTGGGTGCAATCATTAATTCTTCTCGTGGAATTATTGCAGCGTATAAGCAGCAAGCATATGCAAACTATGGTGCGGAAAACTTTGGGGATGCATCAAGAGCTGCAGTAGAAGCAATGATCACAGATGTGCGTCAGGCGCTGGAACAGCGATAGAAGAAAAGCAGGATACGAGAAAGAGGAAGAGATATGGCAGGAAAACAGAAAGAAACAGCAATTGTAATATCACAGGAAAAACTTGCAGACGGTATTTTCAGTTTGTGGCTTCAGACAGAAGCTGCACAGAGCGCAAAACCGGGACAATTTATTTCTATGTATACAAACGATGGAAGCAAACTGCTTCCAAGACCAATCAGTATTTGTGAAATTGATCAGGAAAATGGTAGACTGCGCATGGTTTATCGTGTGACAGGAGAAGGAACTGGAACAGAACAGTTTTCAAAACTGACAGAAGGAGATACTGTTCCAATCATTGGACCATTAGGAAATGGATTTCCGTTGGAAAAGGCAGAAGGGAAACGAGTATTTTTGATTGGTGGTGGTATTGGTGTTCCGCCAATTCTCGAACTTGCGAAACAGATATCCTGCGCAAAAAAACAGATTGTAGTAGGTTATCGAGATGCGCATACATTCTTGAAGGAAGAATTTGAGGCAAATGGAGAAGTGTATATTTCTACAGAAGATGGAAGTGTGGGCACAAAAGGAAATGTAATGAACGCAATTGCAGAACATGCACTGGAAGCGGATGTCATTATGGCCTGTGGTCCAACACCAATGCTTCGTGCAATCAAAGCGTATGCAGAGGAAAAGAAAATTGAGTGCTATATCTCATTGGAAGAAAGAATGGCATGTGGAATCGGAGCTTGCCTTGCATGTGTATGCAAATCGAAAGAAAAAGATCATCACAGTAATGTGAATAATAAACGAATCTGCAAAGATGGACCAGTATTTTTATCTACGGAGGTGGAAATCTAATGAACATGAAAGTGAACATCGCAGGTGTAGAATGGAAAAATCCAGTAACGGTAGCATCCGGAACTTTTGGTTCAGGTGCAGAATTTGCAGATTATATTGACTTGAATAAGTTGGGGGCTGTGACAACAAAGGGTGTTGCCAACGTTCCATGGCCAGGGAATCCAACACCACGTGTTGCAGAAACCTATGGTGGAATGATGAATGCTATTGGTCTTCAGAATCCAGGCATCGACTTGTTTTGCGAGAGAGATATTCCATTCCTTCGCAAATATGATACAAAGATTGTGGTGAATGTTTGCGGAAAGTCAACAGAAGATTATTGTGAAGTAGTGGAACGACTTGCAAACGAAGATATTGATATGATGGAAATTAATATTTCCTGCCCGAACGTAAAGGAAGGTGGAATTGCTTTTGGACAAAATCCAAAGGCTGCAGAAGAAATCACAAGAGCTGTGAAGAAATATGCGAAACAGCCAGTGATCATGAAATTAAGTCCAAATGTAACAAGTATTGCAGAAATGGCAAAAGCGGTAGAAGCAGGTGGAGCAGATGCGGTTTCGTTGATCAACACACTGACGGGTATGAAAATTGATATCAATCGTAAAACATTTGCATTAGCGAATAAAACAGGTGGTGTTTCTGGCCCAGCAATTCATCCAATTGCAGTTCGTATGGTATACGAAGTTGCGAATGCTGTAAATATTCCGATTATTGGAATGGGTGGAATTGCCAAACCAGAAGATGCGATTGAAATGATTCTTGTAGGAGCAAGTGCAGTATCTGTTGGTACATCAAATTTCCATAATCCGGGAATTGCAGCAGAGATTGTAGATGGTATTGAAGCATACATGAAGAAACATGGATTTGAAAATGTTTCAGATATGGTAGGAATTGTAAAATAGTATGGAGGACAAGAACGTGGAAGGATATAAGAAAGAATTTATTGAATTTATGGTAGAAAGCGATGTGTTGAAGTTTGGTGATTTCACATTGAAAAGTGGAAGAAAATCTCCTTTCTTTATGAATGCAGGAGCGTACGTTGCAGGAGCACAACTGAAGAAACTTGGAGAATATTATGCGAAAGCAATCTATGACAAGTATGGTTTAGAATTTGATGTATTATTTGGACCAGCTTACAAAGGAATTCCATTGGCAGTTGTGACAGCAATTGCATTCAGCGAATTGTATGGAAAAGAAGTACGTTACTGCTCAGACCGTAAAGAAGAAAAAGATCACGGTGCTGACAAAGGAAGCTTCCTTGGAAGTAAATTGCAGGATGGTGATCGTGTAATCATGATTGAAGATGTTACAACATCAGGAAAATCTATGGAAGAAACTGTTCCAAAAGTAAAAGGAGCAGCAAATGTTGAAATCAAGGGACTTATGGTTTCTCTGAACCGAATGGAAGTAGGAAAAGGCGGAGAAAAGTGTGCACTTGATGAAGTAAAGGAATTGTATGGCTTTGATACAAATGCAATTGTAACAATGGAAGAAGTAGTAGAGTGCCTTTACAACAAAGAATGTAATGGAAAAATTGTCATTGATGATACATTAAAGGAAAAAATAGACGCATATTATGAACAGTATGGTGCGAAATAAGAGCAGGAGGATTTCTTATGAATGAGAAAGTTTTTAAAACAATGTCAGTAACAGGAGCGATGAACGTTGCAGTTGGGATTGTGTTGGTTGTAATTGGACTTGCAGCTGGAATTTTGTCAATTGTAAGTGGAGCGCGCCTGATCAAAGATAGAAAGGGACTGACATTTTAGACAAAATTGAAAGGGTGCTGTACATTTGAACAACAAAAATAGAAAAAAATTTCGTATCGTTGGAAAAATCTTATTTGTGTTATATGTGGCTTTTATCATATACTTTCTGATTTTTTCAGACTGGTACGGACGAACAGGTGAAATGCAGGAATACCGCTATAATTTGGTGCTGTTTCAGGAAATCAAACGTTTTTGGGAATACAGACATCAGGTAGGATTTTTTGCAATGTTTACCAACCTGTTCGGAAATGTAATCATCTTCATGCCGTTTGGCTTTTTTATGCCTATGGCCAGCAAATACAGGAGCTTTCTGGCAACAACATTTTCAAGTTTCGGGTTGAGTCTTTGCGTAGAGACTTTCCAGTTAGTGACGAAAGTTGGAAGTTTTGACGTAGATGATCTATTGTTGAATACAATAGGGGGAGTTGCAGGCTACCTGGTGTTTGTAATATGTGCGGCGATAAGGAGAAAACATGATAATAAAAAGAAGAGAAAGAAATACCGAAGAAGCTAGAGCGAAAGCACTCGCAAAGGAAAGGGAAAGAAGAAGGAGAACAATGTTGCGTACAAAGTACGGACAGACACCTCTGAGACATGCGAAGAAAGGAATCTTATCTTGCGTGCTCTCTGGGGCAGCATCCTTTTTGCTTTTCCTGCTTTTGTCTTCGTCCTTTGTGTTAGATGGACAGATTGGTCTTGCAATGGGCGCAGTTGGAATTGTTGTGCTTGTGCTTGCAATTGAAGGATTAATGACAGGGATAAAAGGATTAAAGGAAAGAAATAAAAATTATGTAACATGTAAAATTGGAATTGCCTGGAATGGGCTGCTTTTGGTTAGCATGTGTGGAGTATTTGTCAGGGGGCTTTTTTAAATGATCGAAGAGAGATATGAATTAGTGGTAGAACGCATCAAGCAGATACCGGAAGAACGAACGGTGAAAGAACCATTCCGTGATTATTTTTGCAAAATGGCACAATTCGTGGAAATGATTGATAACCTTCGTAATGATCTTCACAGTGGTGCTTATGGAAATGCTGACAGGAAGGAATTGGAGGCATGGAATCATAGATTGTATGAAGATATACTGCCGGAAAATTACATGGTAAGTTATGCGAATCCAGCGTATGCTGTCAGCAAGCTTGGAGAAGAATATGGACAACTTTTAAGTTTCTTGTATGCAGAAATGCGTGGAGCAATCAGTTATACATTTGAAGCAAAAACAGAGTATTTGGGTATTCTGTTTGAGTTATTTGTGGAAATTTATAACCAGTTTGAGGTAGACGAGCTTCCGGAAATCAGAAGTCTGAAAGAAACAATTTACTGGTTTGCGAGCGATTACTGCGATGTATTTGTAGCGGATCGAATTCGTGAGCAGATTTGCGAGGAAGAATCCTTTGCAGTTGATATTATCATGAACAGTGATCTGGATGATCTTCGCTATTTATATCAGTTTGGAGAATATATTAGTGAAAATGAGCTGCGTACAGCGGAGCATCTTATGGAATTAGATGATGCGACGCTGCAAAAGATGGCAGATGTATATACAGAAGGATATCGAATGGGATTTGTGAACACAGGAAAGGACTTATCCATCAAATCAACAGTCAACATTCGTTATGTGCTTGGTTTTGAAAAAGTAATCAAAAAAGCCATTGAAAATTTTGAAAAGATGGGGCTGTGTCCTATTATTTATCGAAGTGGAGTCAGTGTGCTTACGAAGCGACAGCACCTGAAGATAGGTTATTATGGCGGAATCGCTAATAAGCAGTATGAGTATGATCATAAAGATGATCAGGCGTTGTTTTTCGATAAGAAATTTGCGGAACGAAAGTTAGAAGTGATTCATACAACTTACGAACATTACAAAAAGCAGGCGGCACAGCATGCCGGGCCGGCTGTAATCGAGATGTTTGGAGAGACGCCATTTGTACCAGGACAGACAAAAGAAGCGCTGAAGTTATCGGGAAAACAGCAGGAATTGTCAGTGACATTTGACGGAAAACAAAGCCAGATTGTAAATGAATATATTCATGGAGATGAGAGAAGCTTTACGATTATTGCGTATCCGGTTCCGGAAATTGGAGAGCAGTATGAAGAAATATTTGACGAAATCATACGAATCAATACATTGGATGCGAAGAAATACGAAGAAGTACAGCAGACACTGATTGATGCATTAGATCAAGGGAAATATGTTCATATCCGCGGTGGAAATGGAAATAGAACGGACTTGAAAGTATGTTTGCATGAATTGACAAATCCAGAAAAAGAAACCATCTTTGAAAACTGCGTTGCTGATGTGAATATCCCGGTTGGTGAAGTGTTTACCTCACCTGTGCTGGAAGGGACAAACGGAATCTTGCATGTAAGCAAGGTGTATCTCAATGAATTGCAGTATGAAAATCTTGAGATTAAATTTTCGAATGGAATGATCGAAGACTATAATTGCAGCAATTTTGAGAGAGACTTAGAAAACAAAGAATATGTAAAAGAAAATGTATTGTATCAACATCCAACATTACCATTAGGTGAATTTGCAATTGGAACAAATACGACAGCTTATGTAGTGGCGAAAAAATATGGAATTGAGGAAAAGATGCCAATTCTCATTGCGGAGAAAATGGGACCTCATTTTGCAGTAGGAGACACTTGCTACAGCTGGAGTGAAGATAACAAAGTATATAATCCGA
This sequence comes from uncultured Lachnospiraceae bacterium, assembly GCA_964591105.1. Lineage (GTDB taxonomy): Bacteria > Bacillota > Clostridia > Lachnospirales > Lachnospiraceae > CAZPZR01. The sequence goes on from CAZPZR010000003.1 coordinate 52,236, forward strand.
ATGGAAAAGAAATTGTGGCAAAGGATAATTCTGTATCCATTCTTCGAAAAGAAGATATTTCGAAAGCATACTTCCAGTGCCACACAGATATTACGATTCCATACGAGGAATTGGAGCAGATTTCTGTTGTGACAAAAACGGGAGACGAGATTCTTATTTTGGAAAATGGAAGATTTGTACTTCCTGGTACAGAGTTTTTAAATGAACCATTGAAAAATTCTAATAAATAGTGTATCATTTATTCGTCAGGCTAATGAATGAGAAAGGATGAAGATTATGCCAAAAGTAGGAATTGTTATGGGAAGTGACTCAGACCTTAAGGTTATGAGTAAAGCAGCAGCGATGCTTGAAAAATTTGGAATTGATTACGAGATGACGATTATTTCTGCTCATCGTGAACCAGATGTATTTTTTGACTGGGCCAAAGCAGCAGAAGGAAAAGGAATCAAGGTAATTATTGCAGGTGCAGGAATGGCAGCACACTTGCCAGGAATGTGCGCAGCATTATTTCCAATGCCAGTCATTGGTGTTCCAATGTCAGGAAAGAATCTTGCAGGTGAGGATGCACTTTTTTCAATCGTGCAGATGCCACCTGGAATTCCAGTTGCAACAGTTGCAATTGACGGAGGCATGAACGCGGCAATTCTTGCAGCTAAAATTCTTGCAGTTTCCGATGAAGATCTTTTGAATAAATTAAAAGAATATTCAAAAGAAATGAAAGAAACTGTGCAGGGAAAAGCAGCAAAGTTAGATGAAATTGGTTACGAGGCATATCTTGCTCAAAAATAGAAACAAAGGAAACGATAACGAATAAGGAGAATAGCTATGGATTACAAGAAAGCAGGCGTGGATATTGAAGCTGGTTACAGATCAGTAGAGTTAATGAAAAAACATGTAAAAGAAACAATGAGACCAGAAGTATTGGGCGGTCTTGGTGGATTTGCGGGAGCTTTTGACCTTAGTTCTATTAAAGGGATGGACGAACCAGTGCTTTTGTCAGGAACAGATGGATGTGGAACAAAAGTGAAACTTGCGTTTGTTATGGATAAGCATGATACCATTGGGATTGATGCAGTAGCTATGTGCGTAAATGATATTGCTTGCTCTGGTGGAGAACCTTTGTTTTTCTTAGACTATATTGCATGTGGTAAGAACTATCCAGAAAAGATTGCAACAATTGTCAGCGGAGTTGCAGAAGGATGTAAACAGTCAGGATGTGCACTTGTAGGAGGAGAAACTGCAGAACATCCAGGTCTGATGCCAGAAGATGATTATGATTTGGCTGGTTTTGCTGTGGGTGTTGTAGATAAGAAAGACATCATTGATGGATCTCAGATGAAAGCAGGAGATGTATTGATTGGTATGGCATCTACGGGTGTACATAGCAATGGATTCTCTTTAGTTCGTAAAGTTTTCGAGATGACAAAAGAATCTTTAGATACATATTATGAAGAACTTGGTAAAACACTTGGTGAGGCATTGATTGCTCCAACGAGAATTTATGTAAAAGCGTTGAAAGCTGTAAAAGAGGCAGGGGTAACATTGAAAGGATGTAGCCATATTACAGGTGGCGGATTCTATGAGAATATTCCTAGAATGCTTCCAGAAGGCATTCATGCAGTTGTGAAAAAAGACAGCTACGAAGTTCCAGCAATCTTTAAGTTATTAGCAGAAAAAGGTAATATTGCGGAAGAAATGATGTATAACACATTCAATATGGGACTTGGAATGGTTGTTGCTGTAGATGAAAAAGATGTGGAAGCAACAATGAACGCAATGAGAGAAGCAGGAGACACTCCATATATTGTAGGACATGTGGAAGCAGGAGAAAAGGGAGTAACATTATGTTAAATGTTGTTGTACTTGTATCTGGCGGTGGGACAAACTTGCAGGCAATTATTGATGCGGTTGAGTCCGGCACAATTACGAACGCACAGGTTGTAGGTGTGATCAGTAATAATAAAAATGCATATGCATTGGAACGTGCAAAAAAACATGGGATTTATGCGGCGTGCATTTCGCCAAAGGACTATGAAGAACGAGAAGAGTTTAACCGACAGCTTGTGCATGCAATTGATGAGTTGAATGCAGACTTGGTAGTTCTTGCTGGATATCTTGTTGTGATTCCACCGAGTATGATTGAAAAATATAGAAATCGCATTATTAACATTCATCCATCCTTGATTCCTTCATTTTGCGGAACAGGATATTATGGATTGAAAGTGCATGAAGCAGCACTGGAGCGTGGAGTGAAGGTTGTAGGTGCGACGGTGCATTTTGTAGATGAAGGAACTGACACAGGTCCGATTCTTCTTCAAAAAGCAGTGGAAGTTCAAAAAGAAGATACAGCTCAGACACTTCAGAGAAGAGTGATGGAGCAGGCAGAATGGAAGATCCTTCCGGAGGCGATTGACTTGATTGCCAATGGCAAAGTAAAAGTTGAAGCCGGAAGAACGGTTATTCTTGATTAGGCAAAGGAGTAGAGCAATGAAAGTATTAATCGTAGGAAGCGGTGGAAGAGAACATGCAATTGCATATTCAGTAGCCAAAAGCAGTAAGGTGCAGAAGATTTACTGTGCACCTGGGAATGCTGGAATAGAGGAGTATGCGGAGTGCGTAGCAATTGGAGCGATGGAATTTGACAAGATTGTTGCGTTTTCCAAAGAAAAAGAAATTGACCTTGTAATAGTAGGAATGGATGATCCCCTGGTTGGCGGTCTGGTAGATGAACTGGAAAACGCAGGAATCCGTACATTTGGACCAAAGAAAAATGCTGCAATTTTAGAGGGTTCAAAAGCATTTTCCAAAGATTTAATGAAGAAGTATCATATTCCAACGGCAGCATATGAAACATTTTCAAATCCAGATGAGGCATTGGCGTATTTAGAAACTGCGAAGATGCCAATTGTATTGAAAGCAGACGGGCTTGCACTCGGAAAAGGAGTTTTGATTTGCAATACATTGGAAGAAGCAAAAGCTGGCGTAAAAGAAATTATGCTGGATAAGAAATTTGGAACTGCCGGAAATGAAATGGTAGTAGAAGAATTTATGACAGGACGAGAAGTTTCTGTGCTTTCTTTTGTAGATGGCTCTACAATAAAAACAATGACATCTGCACAAGATCATAAACGTGCAGGCGATGGTGACACAGGATTGAATACAGGTGGAATGGGAACATTTTCTCCAAGTCCATTCTATACAAAAGAAGTGGAAGAATTCTGTGAACGCTATATTTTCCAACCAACTGTTGATGCGATGAAGGCAGAGGGCAGACCATTCAAAGGGGTGATTTTCTTTGGATTAATGTTGACTCCTGATGGACCAAAAGTCTTAGAATACAATGCGAGATTTGGAGATCCAGAGACCCAGGTAGTCCTTCCAAGAATGAAAACAGACATCATTGATGTTGTGGAAGCATGTATTGATGGTACTTTGGATAAAGTGGAATTGGAATTTGAGGATAATGCAGCGGTTTGTGTAGTTTTGGCAAGTGATGGATATCCATTGAAATATGAAAAAGGTCTTCCAATTCATGGATTGGATGAATTCAAAAAACATGAAGGATATTATTGCTTCCACGCAGGAACAAAAAAAGTGGGCGATCAGTATGTGACAAATGGTGGACGTGTACTTGGAGTAACTGCAAAAGGTGCAAACCTGAAAGAAGCAAGAGAAAATGCTTATAAAGCTACAGAATGGGTAGAATTTGCAAATAAATATAAGCGAAATGATATCGGCAAAGCGATTGATGAAGCGTAAGAGAAAACCCCGGATTTTCCGGGGTTTAATAATTTCCTAATTCATCAAGGTATTTGTCGATTTTTTTAAGTCTTTTTTCAATTCCACTTGCTTTTTGACTGATGGTATCTAGCAGTGCTTCGGAAATGAACTGGGGTCCGATCATAGAGTTAAAAAATGCATTGCTGTTTACAGGCACTGTCAATAACACGGTAGCATATTGTGCTAACAGGGAACTCGGCTTGTCGGTGATGATAATGATTTTAGAGCCAGCTTCTTTAGCCATCTTCGCGGTAATCTCATCTACAGAAGAATATCGTGGAAAGCTGAATAAAATCAGACAGTCGTCTTTCCCGATGCTGCACATGTGGTCGATTGGACTTAGTGCATTAGTGTTTGTCATTACAACATGAGGAACCATTTGTTTTAAGTATAAAGAAAAATAATCGCCAAGACATGCGTTTCCGCGAGTAGCCGCGATGTATTTTCTCTTCGAAGTCAAAACAATGTTGGATGCTTCTTCAAAAAGAGCGATGGAATTATTGGTAAATACACAATTCAGATTTTCAACTGCATTTTCAAAATGCTGGTGAATGGAATCGGAACTTGAATCCAGTTTCACACGCTGAGCCATTCGCTGAGAAGGAGTAGTAATCGCACTGGAAATGCTGAGCACTTTGTCTTGATAATCTTTGCGAAGTGTTCGCTGGAAATCCATGTATCCACTGAACCCTAAGGAACGACTGAAACGGATGACAGAAGATTCGCTTACATTTAATTTAGAAGCAATTTCTGTTGAAGTCATAAAACAAGCATCAGATGAATGGTCCAAAATGTATTTTGCAATCGTTTTTTGAGTTTTTGTTAAGTTGGCATTGTGAATTAACTCACGTAACTCTTTCATGACGATAGTACCTCCTGGTGAAATAATCCCCCTAATAGGATTTAATCACGAAAGATAAAAAAAAGCAAGAAAATTGTGTGAAAATGATATCAAATGAATACACAATTGAAAATATATTGATAAAAAAATAACCATATGTGAAAAAAATAACTTTTGTTGAATATTTTGCAGGAGTATGCTAGTATAATTTTAGAAACAAATGAAAAATATTCTTCACAAAAAAGAAGCAGTGAAAAATATTTTCCAGAAAAGGGTACAGCCGCCACGAAGGGCTGAAAGATATAACGTTTTTAATTAACAGGAGGTTTTTTAAAGTGAAAGTAGGATGCGTAAAAGAAATTAAAAACAATGAATTCCGTGTAGGTATGACACCAGACAATGTAACAAGTTACAAAAATGCTGGACATGAAGTTTATATTGAAAAAGGAGCTGGAGTTGGCTCTGGATTCTTAGATGAAGAATATGAAGCAGCTGGAGCAATCATGATCGATACTGCAAAAGAAGTATGGGATACAGTTGAAATGATGATTAAGGTTAAAGAACCATTGCCAGAAGAATATGAATTATTCCACGAAGGACTTATCCTTTATACATATCTTCACCTTGCAGCTGACAAACCACAGACAGATGCTTTATTAAATTCAAAAGTAAAAGGTGTTGCTTACGAAACATTATTTGACCCAAGAAATGGTGGACTTCCACTTCTTGCTCCAATGAGCCAGATCGCTGGACGTCTTTCAGTTCAGGAAGGTGCTAAATACCTTGAAAAAACATTCGGTGGAGAAGGTGTTCTCCTTGCAGGTGTTCCAGGAACTCCAAAGGCTAACGTTGTAATCCTTGGTGGTGGTAACGTAGGAACAAACGCTTGTAAGATCGCTGTTGGTATGGGAGCTAACGTAACAATCATGGATATCAGCCTTCCAAGATTAGCATACCTTGATGACCTTTTCGGAGCACGCGTACAGACATTAGTATCTACAGATGCTAACATCGCTAAAGCAGTAAAAGAAGCTGACCTTGTAATCGGTTCAGTTCTTATCCCAGGAAAAGCTGCACCAAAACTCTTCAAGAAAGAGTACCTTAAAACAATGAAACCAGGAGCAGTATTCGTAGACGTTGCTGTTGACCAGGGTGGATGTGGTGAAACAACTAAGGTTACATACCATGATGATCCAATCTTCACAGTTGACGGAGTTGTACACTACTGTGTAGGAAACATGCCAGGTGCTGTTCCAAGAACATCTACAATCGCTCTTACAAATGCAACATTAAGCTATGGTCTCCAGATTGCAAACAAGGGACTTGAAAAAGCTTGTGCAGATAATGAAGTAATTTACTCTGCAGTTAATACATATGATGGAAAACTTACATGCAAGAATGTAGCAGACAGCTTCGATTGCTATGAATATGTTGACATCAAAACAGTTTGTAACTAATTAAGAAAATTTCCAAACTTAATTCCTTCAAAGTTGCGAGAAGAAGCCTGTGGTCACGAAGACCGCGGGCTTCTTTGCTTATGGTATAAAGAAAGTTCTCCACTTGTATATTTATTATACATGTGCTAATCTATGTATAACAGAAGAAAAAGAGGTGTTGAAGTGTTAATAGAGATAGATTTTAACAGTGATGAGGCGCTTTATGTTCAGCTGCAAAATCAGATTATTATGGGGATTGCGATGAATTTACTTCGTGAAGGAGATACGTTGCCATCAGTTCGTCAACTGGCGGATACAATAGGGATTAACATGCATACTGTGAATAAAGCGTATTCCTTTTTGCGGCAGGAAGGCTACATTCAATTGGATCGTAGAAAAGGCGCAGTGATTGCGATTGATGTAGACAAGGCAAAGGCGTTGGGACAAATGAAAGAAGAACTACGTTTGTTAATGGCGCGAGGGTGTTGTAAGCGAATTACAAAAGAAGAAGTTCACGAATTGGTGGATGAAATATTTGAAGAATATAGAAAAGATTTGTAAGGAAGGTAGAAGATGGAATATACGAGACAGGCGGTAGAAGCAATCGAATTCGCGAAGAAAATTGCTAAAAAGTGGAGACATCCATATGTGGGAACAGAACATTTGCTTTTAGGATTATGTCAAGTACTGGATGGAGTGGCAGCTCAAGTGCTTGCGGCCAATAAAGTGGAAGAAGAAAAAGTATGCAAAGTTATTGAGGAATTAGTTTCTCCAGTGGAAGAAGTTGAACGCGTAAAATTGAATCCTCAGATAAGCCCAAGATTGGAATATATATTAGAAGAAAGTGAATTGACAGCAGAACGAATGGAATCGGATGAGGTTGGAACAGAGCATTTGTTGATGGTATTGATTCGAGAAACAGATTGTGTAGCAGCACGAATACTTATGACGTTAGGAATGAGTTTGCAAAAAATCTTACAAGATATTTTAATGGTTATTGGAATGGATCCAAAGGAATATCAAGAGGAAGTTCTGGCAGAAGTAGGTGGAAGAAGCGAAATGCTTGAACAGTTTGGTACGGATCTGACTTTGCGGGCACAAGAAGGAAAATTGGATCCTGTGATTGGGAGAGAAACGGAAATAGAGCGTTTGATGCAGGTATTAAGCAGAAGAACGAAGAATAATCCGTGTTTAGTTGGTGAACCTGGAGTTGGAAAAACAGCAGTGATTGAAGGGTTGGCATTACGAATTATATCTGGAATGGTTCCGGAGGGGATGAAAAATAAACGAATTGTGACGGTTGATTTAGCAGGAATGGTAGCTGGATCTAAGTATCGAGGTGAATTCGAAGAAAGAATCAAACGCTTGATTCGTGAAGTGAAAATGGAGACGAACGTGATTCTTTTCTTGGATGAAGTTCATACAATCATTGGAGCAGGTGGAGCAGAAGGTGCATTGGATGCAGCGAATATATTGAAACCATCTTTGGCTAGAGGAGAAATTCAGCTGATTGGTGCAACTACATTAGTAGAATATCGTAAGCATATTGAAAAAGATGCCGCTTTAGAGAGAAGATTTCAGCCAATCACAATTGAAGAACCGTCAAAGGAACAGTGTAGGGAAATATTGGCGGGAATTCGATATAAATATGAGAGTCATCATGGCGTTAAAATTACAGAAGATGCAATGGGGGCGGCAGTAAAACTGTCAGCTAGATATATACAAGATCGATTTTTGCCGGATAAAGCGATAGATGTGTTGGATGAAGCATGCTCAAAAGTGAGTTTGCGTGGATTCCAGACACCGACGAATTTAAAAAATATTGAACGTGAAATTGACGAATTTGCGATTCGATTGGAAGAAAAAATACGCTTGGGTGAGTTTCAGGAAGCGGCTGCTTTGAATAAAGAGAAGACAAAAGCAGAAAAGAAGTTGGAACAGGCACGTAAACGAATGGAAAAACGAATCAAGGAAAAGGCTCTGGATGTAACGGAAGATGATGTTGCAAATGTTGTTGCCGAGTGGACGAAAATACCAGTTCAAAAATTACAGGAATCCGAAAATGAACGATTGAAAAACTTGGAAAAAGTACTTCATAAAAGAGTTATCGGACAGGAGGAAGCTGTAACAGCAGTTGCGAAAGCTGTACGTCGCGGTCGTGTGGGGTTAAAAGATCCCAAAAGACCAGTGGGATCATTCTTATTCCTTGGACCGACAGGCGTTGGAAAAACAGAACTTTCAAAAACACTGGCAGAGGCGTTGTTTGGAACGGAAGATTCCATAATTCGTGTCGATATGTCTGAATACATGGAGAAACATAGCGTCGCAAAGATGATTGGATCACCTCCGGGATATGTAGGGCATGATGATGGTGGTCAGCTGAGTGAACAAGTGAGACGGCATCCATATTCTGTGGTATTATTTGATGAAATAGAGAAAGCACATCCAGATGTGTTCAATATACTGCTACAGGTTTTGGATGACGGACGCATCACAGATTCGCAGGGGAGAAAAGTGGATTTTAGTAACACGGTTATTATAATGACTTCAAATGCTGGCGCACAGTCTATTATTGACCCTAAAAAACTTGGATTTAATGCGAAGGAAGATAAGGCCGGCGACTATAAACGAATGAAAAACGGTGTGATGAATGAAGTGAAAATGATCTTCCGACCTGAATTTTTAAATCGAATTGATGAAATAATTGTATTCCATCCACTTGGTAAAGAAGAAATGAAAAAAATAGTTACACTGATGTGTAAAGATTTGATAAAACGTGCGAAGGAACAGTTGGGTATTAATCTGACAATACGCGATTCTGTGAAAGAATATATTGTTGAAACGGGAACGGATCAGAAGTATGGTGCGAGACCATTGAGACGTGCAGTCCAAAACAAATTGGAGGATAAAATGGCAGAGGCATTGTTAGATGGAACGATTCGAAGAGATAGTGATGTAACCGTTGGAATGTCTAAAAAAGAAATAAAATTTATTTTAAAGACTACAAAATAAGATGCATTTGAGCTATAATAGGACTACAAAAGAAGAAACCGTAGGAGGAAAAAAGATGGCAGCAGTGAAAGAGCTTTTGAAAGCTGGAACAAATGGAACGCTTAGCTTTGGAGACTATACATTACCAAACAAAACGAAGCTTGAAGGAGTAGAATTTCAGGGGAATATTTACAAAGTAAAGACATTTTCAGAGATTACAAAACTTGAAAGAGATGGAATGTTTGTATATGAGTCTGTTCCAGGAACAGCAGTTGAAAACTTTAAGGCAGCTGAAAGCGAAGTAACTTTTAAAGTGACGGGTGAAAAGGATGCACAGATTACATTAGAGTTAGAAGCAGAAAGTGAATATGTGATCTACATGGATGATGTGAATGTAGGAGATATGAAGACAAATCTTAGCGGAAAACTTAGCATGAGTGTAGAGTTAGAACCAGAACATTTTGTAGAAATAAAAGTTGAAAAGAAATAGAAGCGTATAAGCGAAGAGGGCTGCTAAAAAGCAGCCCTTTTTGAAACTTTAAGGAAATGCGGGGAGATTATATGGCAAAAGCGAAAAAAAGTGTATTTTATTGTCAAAATTGTGGATATGAAGCGAGTAAGTGGCTGGGTCAATGTCCAATGTGTAAAGAGTGGAATACATTTGTAGAAGAAAAAGTAACAAGCACAAAAAGCGGAAACCAACTGGGGAAAATAGACTGTGATGTGGTGACACTCAATAGTGTTGCGACAAATGAAGATGAAAGAGTGAAAACGGATATTGAAGAATTGGATCGTGTTCTAGGAGGAGGAATTGTCCCGGGCTCACTGGTGCTTGTTGGTGGTGATCCGGGAATTGGAAAATCTACACTTTTATTGCAAGTTTGCCAAAAACTTTCGGATAAAGGGAAGAAGGTTGTATATATATCTGGTGAAGAATCTTTGAAACAGATTAAACTGCGTGCGAATCGAATGGGAGAATTCACTGAAAATCTTTATTTGCTTTGTGAGACAAATCTGGAATTAATAAGAAGTGTGATTGAAAGATACAAACCGGACATGGTTGTTATTGACTCTATACAGACAATGTATAATGAAGGAGTTGAATCGGCACCGGGAAGTGTTTCTCAAGTTCGTGAGTCAACGAATGTTTTGATGCAGCTTGCAAAAGGACTAAATATTTCTATTTTTATTGTTGGACATGTGACAAAAGAAGGAAATGTGGCAGGACCACGTGTATTAGAACATATGGTAGATACGGTGTTGTATTTTGAGGGAGATCGACATGCATCTTATCGTATTTTACGTGGTGTGAAAAATCGATTTGGTTCTACGAACGAAATTGGCGTGTTTGAAATGAAGAGAAATGGGTTGGAGGAAGTGAGAAATCCTTCGGAATTTATGTTGAATGGAAAACCAGAAAATGCATCTGGTTCTGTTGTTGTGTGCGCAATGGAAGGAACAAGACCGATGCTTCTTGAAATACAGGCGTTAGTATGTAGAACGAATTTTGGTATGCCACGCAGAACGGCGACAGGATTGGACTACAATCGTGTGAATCTGCTAATGGCTGTATTGGAAAAACGAGTAGGACTTTCGCTGTCAAATTGTGATGCATATGTAAATATAGCTGGTGGAATTCGTATGAATGAACCGGCAGCAGATTTGGGAATAGTGTTGGCAATTGCGTCAAGCTATAAGAATTCTGTGATTCCGGAAAATACTGTTGTGTTTGGAGAAGTGGGATTGAGTGGAGAAGTGCGAGCGGTATACATGCCAGAGCAGAGAGTAATGGAAGCGAAGAAACTTGGTTTTAAAACGTGTATTGTTCCAGAAACATCAGTGAATACTATAGGAAAAGTTGAAGGTGTAGAAATTATAGGTGTGAAGTCTGTGGGCGAAGTTTTGCGGATTATAAGATGATATTGTGGATAAATCTGTGGATAATTCGGTAAATACTGTGGATAAACATAGGTGTTTTGTGGATAAGCGAGAAAATTGAAAAAATTGTCAAAAAGTATGTTGACAAAATGAATGGACGATGGTATTCTAACTAAGCTGTCGCGAAGCGGTGATGCAGCGAGAACGACAGAGCGAAGAAAAATAAAAA
>CAZPZR010000004.1:0-60284 GCA_964591105.1 uncultured Lachnospiraceae bacterium
CGACATCGCATGGAAAGGAGTAAATTATGGCAAAATTATTTATTATTTGCGGACACGGAGCAGGTGATCCAGGAGCTTGCGGAAATGGATATCAAGAGGCAGAACGTGTGCGTACACTTGCAAAACGCATCAAAAAATTTGGTGGGGATTCTGTAAAAGTGGGAGATACATCGAAGAATTGGTATAAGAGCAAACTTGTAAATAAAAAGAACATTTCAAGCGGTAGTCTTGTGTTGGAGTTACACATGGATAGTGCTGCTAAGTCTGCAAAAGGAGCACATATCATTATCAAGAGTGGAATGGATGTTGATAAGTATGACGAGGCACTGGCAAATTATCTTGCAAAGGAGTTCCCAGGGCGTGCTAATAAAATCGTGAAACGTAGCGACCTTGCCAATATTAACAGAGCAGCAACAGCGGGAATTAATTATCGCTTGGCAGAATGCGGATTTATTACAAATGCTGAAGATGCGAAAAAATTTAATTCTGAGATGGATGAGATTGCAAAAGGAATCTTGAAATGCTTTGGAATCAAAGCGAATGATACTCCTACTTCAAATGACAAGACTCCTGAGTCAAAGGAATACAAAGTGAAAGTAACAGCTAAAACTCTTAATGTACGTGCTGGTGCTGGTGTTAAATACAAGGCAGTGGACAAGGTTAAAAAAGACGATGTCTACACGATCGTAGCAGAGCAAAAGAATGGCTCAAATACATGGGGCAAGCTCAAGAGCGGAGCTGGATGGATTAACCTTGGGTATACCAAGAAAATTTAGTCAAGGCTAGTCAAGGTTTAGTCAAGGATAGCCCGGTATCGCACCGGGCTCTGTTGATAAAAATAAAGACATGATTTATGATAAGATAAGAAAAATCAACACGAATCTGCTTATTATATGTTGTTACAATTTCGCCCACCGAACTGACTCAAAATAACTTGCGCAAGTTTTGGATTTGTACAGCTGATTTTTACAGGGTATTGTAATCGCTTTTCATAATTCCACATATCTTAACATCCTCCTTTCTGCCAAGGCCATGGGGACTGAACCCACTGCCAGCGTTCGCAATCTGTGCGGGCAGTATCAATGGTCAAAGGACCATACAGAGATGCATATTCCTGAAGAGCGGCAGTTCTCTGACATTTCATTTCTTCGAAGAATGCCAATGCTTCCTGACAATCCGGATGAGTGTCTAAGAATAATTGAACATCATTGACAGCAAAACTTATGATATTGATCCAATGTAATAAATCTTCGCGACATGGACAATTTTTCATCATTTCATACATCCTCCTCTCCCAGTGAATGGTTTGTTTAATTCACAAAAGATGGTTCCACATTGAAATCCTTTTTCAATTTCATAAATATTTTTCCAATCCTGCCATGGAACATAAGCCATAGCGATCGGAAGCTGGCTCAGAGGATCGCTTGGTTTGCAGGATGGAGGAGTGGATGGTGTCTGACAATTTCCACGCCGCATATAATCAGAAGAATTGTAACGATAATTAGGCATGTTTTGGACTCCTTTCTTAGAGATGACAGAGGAGTTTCTGTCGGAAATGAATCTGTTTTCAATATCATATTATGAAAAAAGGGAGCAGAAGTGATTGTTTTTCTTTTCTTATCTGAGTATAATATTAAAAGATTGGGAGGAGTATTATGACAAACAAGCAGACAAAACGTAAAATGAAGCGAAGACAAAAGAGGATTCGCTATGTTGATTATAGTCTTTTGGCAATTTTAGTATGCCTGGTATGCTTCGGACTTGTGATGCTTTACAGCGCAAGTTCGTACGATGCAATGATTCATTATAATAACAGTATGTATTTTCTGAAAAGACAGTTAATCTTTACAATAATGGGAGTTGGAGTTGTCTATGTGGTATCAAAGATTGATTATCATAAATACATACGTGGGGCAAGATTTATATATTTCTTTTCGATATTCCTGATGGTTTTAGTACAGACCCCGTTGGGAAAGGAAGTGAATGGAGCCAGACGATGGCTGCGACTTCCAGGGGGACTGACGTTCCAACCATCTGAACTGGCGAAGATTGCGATTATCGTGCTTATCCCTGCTTTGGTTTGTGAAATGGGAAAACGTATGTGGAGCCTGAAAGGAATTTGGGAAGTTCTGCGTTGGGCGATTGGGGCAGCCCTAGGAGTAGCGGTGTTGACAGATAACTTGAGTACTGCGATTATCGTGGGTGCGATTGCATGTGTGATGGTCTTTGTAGCGCATCCAAAGACAAAACCATTTTTGATGATTATGGGACTATTAGGTGTGGGTGCGATTGCGGGTGTGTCCTTTGTTGGTGCAACAATGGTGAACAGCAAAAACTTCCGCTTGCGTCGAATCATCGCCTGGTTGAATCCGGAAGCGTATGCATCTTCGATAGCTTATCAACCACTGCAAGGACTTTATGCGATTGGATCTGGAGGATTATTTGGAAAAGGACTTGGAAATAGTGCACAGAAGATGGTAATACCGGAAGTGCAGAATGATATGATCTTATCTGTAATTTGTGAAGAATTAGGAGTGTTCGGTGCAATTGCAATTTTGATATTGTTTGGAATGTTGTTGTATCGTTTGATGTTTATCGCTCAGAATGCACCGGATATGTATGGCTCGTTGGTTGTGACTGGGATTTTCGCCCACATTGCACTTCAAGTATTCCTGAATGTTGCGGTAGTAACCAATACGATTCCGAATACGGGGGTTACATTACCGTTCTTCAGTTACGGAGGAACATCCTTATTATTCCTGGCAGTAGAGATTGGGATTGCGTTAGGAGTATCGAGAAGGATTCGACTTCCAGAGGGCTAGGAAATAGAGAAAAGGTTGTATAAACATAAAAAATGTGTTAAAATAACAGAAGTTTATTTCGGAGAAGGAGCAAGTTAATATGAGTCAGGCAAAAGTAGACAAATATAAAGAAGAGAAGAAGAATCGTAAGCAGATCATGAAGAAAGAAAAGATGGAAAGTATGATTCGCAAGTGTGTGTTAGCAGTGGTTGCAATCGTACTGATCGGATGGATCGGCTACTCTGTATACGGAACTTATACATCAGGTCAGCCAAAGCAGACAGCACAGGTTGATTACTCAGCGATGAATAATCTTTGGACAAATCTTGAAAGTTTAGCAGAATAATACGAGAATCTTTGGAAGGCAGTGAAAACTGCCTTCTTTTTTTGTGCTTTTTATGAAAAAAGGCTTGAAATGGACGCAGAAGTGTTTTAAAATGGTGGCAAGTGGTAGAAAAGTGCAAGGAAGTGGTAGAAAGTGGTGGAAAAATGGAAGCCACTTTGAGAGAAGGTGAGTTCTATGTTGAAAGGAGAGTACAGTCATAATATTGATGCCAAAGGCAGATTGATTATTCCAGCCAAGTTTCGTGACGATCTAGGGGAGAAGTTCGTTATAACAAAAGGCATGGAGAACTGCTTGTACGTATATCCGGAACAAGAATGGAACGCTTTCGAAGAGAAACTGAATGATTTACCTACTACCACAGACAAAAAAGCTCGTGCATTTGCATATTTCTTTCAGGGGAGTGCAGTGGACGGAGACTTAGATAAGCAGGGCAGAACTTTAATTCCACAAGTACTTAGAACTTACGCAATGTTAGAAAAAGAAGTTGTGTTTATCGGTATGGGGAAGCGTGCCGAGATTTGGGACAAGGCTCGATGGGATGAAAAGAATGCAGAAGTGGAACTTAACATTGAGGATATTGCATCCGATATGGAAGCAAGCGGATTCAGTATCTAGAGGGAGAAGATATGGAATTCAATCACAAATCAGTTTTACTTTATGAGACAGTAGATGGATTAAATGTTAAGCCGGACGGAATCTATGTAGATGGAACGCTCGGCGGTGGTGGACACACTTATGAAATATGTCGCCGTTTAGGTGATAAGGGGAGTATGATAGGAATCGATCAGGACGAAGCTGCGATTGAAGCGGCAGGCGCCAGATTGAAAGACTTCGGGGAGAAAGTAACAATCGTTCGGAGTAATTATTGTGACATGAAGTCACAGCTACACAAGTTAGGAATTGACAAAGTCGATGGGATCATGCTGGATCTGGGCGTATCATCTTATCAATTAGATACGGCAGAACGAGGATTCTCCTATCGCGAAGATGCACCTTTGGATATGAGAATGGATAGACGTCAGGAGATGACGGCAAAGGACATCGTCAATGACTATAGTGAGATGGAACTTTTTCGTGTGATCAGAGACTACGGGGAGGATAAGTTTGCAAAGAATATTGCGAAACATATTGTAGCGGCACGTGAGAAAGCACCAATCGAGACAACAGGGCAGTTGACTGAGATTATTAGACAGTCAATCCCAATGAAGTATCAGAAGAAGTCTGGGCATCCGGCAAAGCGGACGTTCCAGGCTATACGTATTGAGTTAAACAGAGAATTAGATGTGTTGCGTGATTCTCTGGACGAGATGATCGATATGCTCAATCCGGGTGGAAGACTTTGTATTATTACCTTCCATTCTTTGGAGGATAGAATCGTAAAGAGTGCATTCCGTAAGAATGAAGATCCTTGCGTCTGTCCAAGTCATTTCCCAGTGTGTGTATGTGGGAATGTATCCAAAGGGAAAGTGATCACTCGTAAACCAATTTTACCAAGTGAAGAAGAATTAGAGTATAACAGCCGTTCAAAGAGCGCAAAGTTACGTATATTTGAACGCGCGTAACGAGGAGTATTTGTAAGAAAAACAGGATAGAAAGGGGGCACAACGTATATGGCAACGAGACAGAACGTCAGAACAAGAGAAACACAGAGATATGCGAATCGTCAGACAACATATGTATATGGGAATACTGTAACAAAACCAGCATATGAACCAGAACGCCGTGTAAGAGAGCCAAGACGTCGGACAAGTTATCAAGTACGTAAGAATAGAAAAAAGGCCCTCCAGATGAGTCCTGGTTATGTGTTATTCCTTGCAACAGCAGCTTTGATTGCATTGCTTATCTGTGTAGGGTATATTAAGATGCAGGCAAGCGTGACAAGCCAGTCTAAGCAGGTGACTGCACTGCAGGAAGAGCTCGCACAGATGCGTGAAGAGAATAACACAAGATATAATGCAGTGATGGACACTGTAAACTTAGAAGAAGTGCGTGAACGTGCACTGAAGATGGGAATGGTCTATGCATCTCAGGATCAGATCATTACTTATAAGAGTCCATCTGCAGATTATGTAAAACAGTATGAAAGTATACCTGAAGATGGTGTGCTTGCCCAGTCAAAGAAGAATGAATAACAGGTGAGATTATGGCAAAGCAGACAAGAAAAAGGAATCCTTATCGAAGAAAGTTTAGTAAATTGATGCAGAGAAAGCTAGTATTGTTGTTCATGGCAATCGTACTAGCTTTTGTTTTCTTGGTGGGGAAAATTACCTATATCAATGCATCCAATGGGGAAAAGTATACCAAGATTGTTTTGGATCAACAGCAGTATGACAGCCGTACGATTCCATTTAAGCGAGGCGATATTGTGGATCGCAATGGAACAAAGCTTGCAACAAGTGAGCGAATCTATAATGTCATTCTTGATATGAAAGCAATGCTTGATAAGGAAGATTATTTAGAACCTACCATAGCAGTTTTAGAAGATTGTTTTGATATTGATCGAAAAGAAATCGAGAAATTGATTGAAGAGAATCCGACAGGTCGATACAATATTTTGAAGAAGGGAATCGATTATGCGACAGCACAGAAGTTTGAAGCAATCGATGATGATAATGAAAAATATCCGAATGTAAAAGGAATTTGGTTGGAAGAAGACTATCAGCGTAAGTACCCATATAACACACTGGCCAGTGATGTCATTGGATTTACTGTCAGTGGAAACGTAGGAAGCAATGGAATTGAGGCGGCATATAACTCAATCCTGAATGGAACTGACGGACGAGAATATGGATATCTTGATTCTGGTTCTACATTTGAACAGACTGTGAAAGAACCAGAAAACGGGCAGACTGTTGTGACAACGATTGACCTGCAAGTGCAGAGTATTGTAGAGAAGTATGTGTTGGAATTCAACGAAGAACACAAGAACGAAGCACGAAAAGGCGAAGGAAGTAAGAACACAGCAGTGATTGTGATGAACCCGCAGAATGGAGAAATCCTTGCGGAAGCATCTTATCCGAACTACGATCTGAATAATCCAAGAGATTTGAGTCAGTATTATTCAGAAGAAAGTCTTGAAAAGCTGACCGATGAAGAAAAAGTTCAGACACTGAATGAATTGTGGAATAACTTCTGTGTCAGCAATACATATGAACCAGGATCTACGATTAAACCATTTACAATTGCAGCAGGATTAGAACTGGGTGCGTTGACTGGTGAGGAAAGCTACAATTGTGGTGGTGTACTTCATGTGGGAGACCATGACATCCACTGTAGCAATCGAAGTGGACATGGGGTTCAGAGTTTGAAGAAATCTTTGGAAAATTCTTGCAACGTTGCGTTGATGAGAATCGGTGAATCCATTGGAAAAGAAGAATTCTGCAGGTATCAGTCTTTGTTTGGTTTTGGACAATTTACAGGAATTGATCTTCCGGGAGAAGCATCTACAGAAGGATTGCTCTACACCGCTGAAAATATGGATGCCTCCAGTTTGGCAACCAATGCCTTTGGGCAGAATTTCAACGTAACTATGACGCAGTTAGCAGCAGGTTTCTGTTCGCTGATTAACGGGGGAGAATATTATAAACCACACGTTGTCAAACAGATTCAGGATGAGAATGGCAATGTAACAGAAGATAAAACACCGGTACTTTTGCGTCGAACTGTTTCAGAAGAGACAAGTGAAATCATTAAGGACTACATGTTTGGGGTAGTAGAGGAAGGAACTGGTGCCAGCGCTGCAGTGGAAGGTTATGATGTGGGTGGTAAAACAGGAACTGCAGAAAAACTTCCACGAAGAAATGGAAAATATCTGGTATCATTTATCGGATATGCGCCACAGGAAAATCCACAGGTTATGGTATATGTTGTTATTGATGAACCAAATGCAGCATCTCAGGCAAACAGTGGATTTGCAACAGAATTAGCTTCAAAGATTATGAAAGAGATTTTCCCATATCTTGGAGTAGAAAAATCTGCGAAGACATCTGAATAAAAATGAAAGAATAACCTTGCAAATGTTTTCATAAATTATGGAAAGGCATTTGCGAGGTTCTTTTATTTTGAAAAATAAAACATATAACAAGAAGAAAATAATGGTCGTGTTCCTGTGTGCAGTTATATTGATTATCGGCTTAGCAATTCGATTGTTTTATCTGATGGTGTTTGATGCTGAATATTATCAGGAAAAAGCGGAGCAGTTGCATGAAAGAGAACGAGAGATTAAGGCGGCACGAGGGGAGATTGTAGATCGAAATGGTGTCGTGTTGGCGACAAATCGTTCGGTGTGTACCATCTCGGTCGTGCACAGCCAGATCAAAGATTCTGAAAAAGTCATTGAAGTTCTCTCAGAAGAACTGGGATTGGAGAAAGCAGCGGTGCGAAAGAAAGTAGAAAAAATTTCTTCTATGGAACGCATTAAAACCAATGTAGAAAAAGAAATTGGGGATCGAATCCGCAATCAGAAACTGGATGGTGTGAAAGTAGATGAAGATTTTCAGCGTTACTATCCTTATCAGGAACTTGCGTCAAAAGTGCTTGGTTTTACGGGAGGAGATAATCAGGGAATTGTTGGACTGGAGGTAAAATATGAAGAATATTTGAAAGGGAAAAATGGGACAATTCTGACGACTACGGATGCCAGAGGGATTGAACTTGGGGGTGTCGCGGAAGAACGAATCGAGCCTGTGGCTGGGAATACGCTCCGAATCAGTCTGGATTCAAACCTTCAAATGTATGCACAGCAGATGGCGGAAAAAGTACGGGAGGAAAAGCAGGCAGATAAAGTGGCAATTTTACTGATGAATCCGAAAAATGGTGAGATTCTTGCGATGGTAAATGTACCAGAATTTAACTTGAATGAACCTTTTGAATTAAATGAGGGGAACGCAGATGCGATGAATGCAGAAGAACTGCAGGAAGCATTGAATCAAATGTGGAGAAATGGATGTATTAACGATACCTATGAGCCAGGATCTGTGTTTAAAATTGTGACAGCATCGGCATGCTTGGAAGAGGGCGTGGTATCGCTGGAAGATACGTTTAGCTGCCCGGGATATCGAATGGTGGAGGACCGAAAAATACGTTGCCATAAAGTTGGGGGACACGGAGCAGAAACTTTCGTTCAGGGAATTCAAAATTCTTGTAACCCAGTGTTTATCGATATTGGCCTGCGTCTTGGAGTCGAAAAGTTTTGTGATTATTATAAACAATTTGGCCTGTTGCAGTTGACAGGAGTGGACTTGCCAGGAGAAGCGGGGACAATTATGCATAAGGAAGAAAATATTGGGCAGGTGGAACTTGCGACAATGAGCTTTGGTCAGTCTTTTCAAGTGACACCCATCCAGATGGCGGCAACTGTCAGTTCTCTCGTAAATGGAGGAACTCGTGTGACACCACACTTTGGTGTATGTGTACAGAATAAAGAGGGCGAAACAGTGAAAGAATTCGAGTATGAAGTGGGAACACGCATTGTATCAAAAGGAACTTCCGAGACAATGCAAATGTTGCTGGAACGTGTTGTGTCCGAAGGTTCTGGAAAGAATGCAGCAGTAGAAGGATATGCAATCGGAGGGAAAACAGCAACTTCACAGACACTTCCACGAAGTGCCAATCAATATATTTCATCGTTTGTGGGATTTGCGCCAGCGGACGATCCACAGATTCTTGGGATGTGTGTCATCTATCATCCACAGGGTGTATATTACGGAGGTACCATTGCAGCGCCAGTCATTGGGAATATCTTTGAAAATATCTTCCCCTATCTTGGCATTGAAAAAGGATAGGAAATGAAGTATAATAACGGAGTTGAAAGACAACGAAAAAGATAAAGAGGTGGATTATGAATTATACAGTATTTATGCCGGTTTTGATTTCATTTGCATTAAGTGCAATCATGGGACCAGTAATTATTCCAGTTTTAAGAAGACTGAAGATGGGACAGACAGAGAGAGTAGATGGTGTGCAGTCACACTTGCAGAAGACAGGTACACCAACGATGGGAGGCGTGATTATTCTTTTGAGTGTCGTGCTGACATCTGTATTTTATATAAAGGATTATCCAAAGATCATTCCAA
Organism: uncultured Lachnospiraceae bacterium; assembly: GCA_964591105.1. Classification (GTDB taxonomy): domain Bacteria; phylum Bacillota; class Clostridia; order Lachnospirales; family Lachnospiraceae; genus CAZPZR01. Next base: position 9,222 of record CAZPZR010000004.1, read on the forward strand.
TTCTTTTTGTAACACTTGGATTTGGACTGATTGGATTTTTAGATGACTATTTAAAGGTTGTAATGAAACGTTCTGATGGGCTTTATCCTAAGCAGAAGATGGGACTTCAGATTGTTGTAACAGCTGTTTTTGCATTTTATATGGTGAAGTTCACGGATGTGTCACTTGCAATGTTAATTCCTTTTACAGGTGGAAAGTATCTGGATATTGGATGGCTTGCAATTCCACTGATGTTCTTTGCAGTAATTGGAACTGTTAATGGTGTAAACTTTACAGATGGATTAGATGGTCTTGCATCTAGCGTAACTGTTTTAGTAGCAACATTCTTTACTGTAGTTGCAATCGGAACAAAGAGCGGAATTGAGCCAGTAACTTGTGCCGTTGTAGGAGCATTGCTCGGATTCTTGTTATTTAACGTATATCCAGCAAGCGTATTTATGGGAGATACAGGTTCCCTTGCACTTGGAGGTTTTGTTGCGTCTGCTGCATATATGCTTCAGATGCCAATCTTCATCATTATTGTAGGATTGATTTACTTAGTAGAAGTATTATCTGTTATGATTCAGGTAACATATTTTAAGAAAACAGGCGGTAAGCGTATCTTTAAGATGGCTCCAATCCATCATCATTTCGAATTGTGTGGATGGTCTGAGACAAGAGTAGTAGCTGTATTCTCTATTATTACAGCATTACTTTGTCTGATTGCTTTAATGGCTATGTAGGAGGATGTTATGAACGTAACAGAAAAGAAGGTACTGGTTTTTGGTTCAGGAATCAGTGGAATCGGTGCAGTGAAACTTTTGGAAAAGCACGGCGCAGATGTAATCTTATATGATGGAAATGCGAAGCTGGATCCAGAAGCATTGAGAACAAAACTTGGAGAAGGATGCAAAGCAGAGATTATCCTTGGGGAACTGGAGACATCTGTGTTGGATTGCTTAGATTTGGCTGTTTTAAGTCCTGGGGTTCCGACAGATCTTCCAGTTGTATGTGCGATGCGCGAACGCAATATTCCAATTATCGGTGAAGTAGAACTTGCATATCAGTTTGGAAAAGGAAAAGTCTTAGCGATTACTGGTACGAATGGAAAGACAACAACGACAACACTGCTTGGACAGATTATGAGAGATTATCAGAATGATGTACATGTAGTAGGCAATATTGGAAACCCATATACAATTGCAGCAGATGAGATGACAGAACAGTCTGTGGCAGTTGCTGAGATGAGCAGTTTCCAGTTGGAGACGATCGTTACGTTCCGTCCGAATGTAAGTGCGATTTTGAATTATACACCAGACCACTTGAATCGTCATCATACGATGGAAGCTTATATTGAAGCAAAGGAAAATATTGCTAGAAACCAGACAGAGAATGATTACTGTATCTTGAACTACGAAGATGAGATTATGTGTAAGTTCAGTGAAAAGTTAAAATGTCAGGTTCTATTTTTCAGCAGCCAGCATAAGTTAGAAAAAGGTATCTATCTGGAAGATGGAAAGATTATTTATAAGAATCCTGAGGAAGTGTGTGTATGTGATGTGAATGAACTTCAGATTCTTGGTACACATAACTATGAAAATGTGATGGCAGCAGTTGCAATGGCAGCAGTTTATGGAGTTCCAATGGAAAGTATTCGCAAGACAATTTGCGCATTTTCTGGTGTAGAACATCGAATAGAATACGTGACAGAGAAGCAGGGTGTTGCATATTACAATGATTCAAAGGGAACGAATCCAGATGCAGCAATCAAAGGAATTCAGGCGATGAACCGTCGAACTGTTCTGATTGGTGGCGGTTATGATAAGGATTCTGAATATACTGAGTGGATTCAGGCATTTGATGGTAAGGTGAAGAAATTAATCTTAATCGGTGCAACCAAAGAAAAGATTGCAGCCGATGCTGAAAAGTGTGGATTCCACGATTATGTATTCGCGGAGACTTTTGAAGAGGCGGTACTTTTAGCGGCAAAACTTGCGGAACCTGGAGAAGCAGTACTTCTTTCACCGGCTTGTGCAAGCTGGGGTATGTTCCCAAATTACGAGGTACGTGGAGAAAAATTCAAAGAGATTGTAAATGCCTTGTAAGGAGAGCAGGTTGAATTGTCAACGTCAAAAAAAGGAAAGTATGATATTACACTTTTAATCACGTTGCTGGTTTTAGTAGCATTTGGTCTGATCATCCTATACAGTACCAGTGCTTATAACGGCGAAGTGAAGTTTCAGGATAAGTTTTACTATCTGAAAAAACAACTATTTGCAACAACACTTGGAATTGCAGCAATGTACGTTGCAGCACAGATTGACTATCATGTGTGGCGGTTTCTTGCACTGCCGGGATACTTGGTCGCAATTTTGTTATCAGTTGCAGTTTTATTTATAGGAGATGAATATAATGGATCCAAAAGATGGTTGTCTTTGGGTCCATTTTCATTTCAACCGTCAGAACTGGCAAAAGTGGCAGTAATCTTATTTTTTGCTCGTATTGTGACGAAAGAGGTAAAGACCATCGGAAAGATGACTACGCTTCTGAAAGTTATGGTACTGATTCTTCCTATCGTTGGACTGGTTGGGGCGAGTAACTTAAGTACTGCAATCATTATCCTTGGAATCGGAGTGGTTCTTGGATTTGTTGCCAGTCCAAAGTATGGCCAGTTTGTAATCATGGGAGTTGTAGGCATTGGATTCATGTCTATTTTCTTGGCAGTCGAAAGTTATCGACTGGAGCGACTGGCAATCTGGAGAAACCCGGAAGCCTATGAGAAAGGTTATCAGACGCTACAGGGATTATATGCCATTGGTTCTGGAGGACTCTTTGGAAGAGGAATGGGAAATAGTATCCAAAAGCTTGGGTTTGTGCCAGAAGCACAGAACGATATGATTTTTTCAATTATTTGCGAAGAATGGGGGTTCTGCGGTGCGGCAATTTTGATGCTTCTGTTTTTGGTGCTTATCTGGAGATTCTTTGTAATTGCAACACATGCACAGGATCTGTTTGGAGCGTTGATAGTTACTGGAGCACTTGCACATATGATGATACAAGTGGTACTGAATATTGCAGTCGTGACGAATACGATTCCCAATACAGGGATTACGCTTCCATTTGTCAGCTATGGCGGGACGTCAGTTGTATTTTTGTTGATTGAAATGGGGCTTGTGTTGAATGTCTCGAAAAAAAGTGGTATATTATGAGATAATGTTAAAAGATAATGTACGAGAAGGGGAGATACATGGAAAAAGAAACACAGGGTGTGCATAAGAAGAAAAGAAAGAAAAAGAAGACGCACAGACTTTACGCAGCAATTGTGATGCTTTTGGGAATTGTGATCTTGTTGCTTGGATTTCTGCTTTTGTTTCATATACAAAAGATGGAGATACGAGGAAATGAGTATTGCTCTGATCAGGAGATTGCAAAAGTGGTGCAAAGTGATCGGCTGTCAGACAATTCCTTGTATGTTGTGTGCAAATATGCAATTGGACGTGGGGAGAAACTTCCGTGCTTTGAGACAATGAAAGTGCGAATGAAGAATCCATGGACGATTCGTATTCAGGTAGAAGAAAAAGCCATTGTTGGTTGTCTGAAAGACGGAAAAGATTATACCTTCTTCGATCGAGATGGTCTGGTTGTTAAGCAATCAGTGGCACCAATGCAGGGGATTCCGGTTGTAGAGGGAATTGATCTGAATCAGGTGAAGCTTTATCAGAAACTGGAAAGTAAGAAAACAAAGATACTGGAGAAAATCTTAGAAGCATCCAGTGAAGCGAAAAAGTATGAACTTTCCATTGATAAGATTGAGTATAAGGATAATAAAATCTGTCTGTATATTGGAAATGTGTGTGTAAACCTTGGAAATAACGTGACATCTGAGAAGATTGCTCAGATTCCGCCAATTATTGAAAAACTTGGGAAAAAGAAGGGAACACTGCATTTAGAGAACTATTCGACAGGGCAAGGAACGATTACGTTCGAAAAAAAAGGAAAAACCAAAGAAAAATCGAAATAAAAATGAGAAAAATAGCCAAATTCTATTGATATTTTGGACAAAACTCTATATTATAGAATATATATGGCAAAGTGTATTTCTATTATTTTGCATGTTATATGGGATGTATGATATAAATAAGGATAACAAAGGAGGAGAAACCCTTGCTAGAAATTAAGACTAACGAATCAGAAGCAGCGGCAAAGATAATTGTTGTTGGAGTAGGTGGAGGCGGTAACAACGCTGTAAACCGTATGATTGATGAACAGATCGCCGGTGTGGAATTTATTGCTATTAATACAGATAAGCAGGCATTACAGTTAAGTAAAGCCCCAACACTTATGCAGATTGGGGACAAGATTACAAAAGGACTCGGAGCAGGTGCTAGACCAGAAGTTGGTGAAAAGGCAGCAGAAGAAAGCTCAGAAGAGATTGCAGCAGCATTGAAAGGTGCTGACATGGTATTTGTTACATGTGGTATGGGAGGTGGAACAGGTACTGGAGCTACTCCAGTTGTTGCACGTATCGCAAAGCAGCAGGGGTCACTGACTGTAGGTGTTGTAACAAAACCTTTCCGTTTTGAATCTAAAACACGTATGAACAATGCTCTTCAGGGAATTGAAAAATTAAAAGAAAGCGTAGATACGCTCATTGTTATCCCAAATGATAAATTGCTTGAAGTTGTAGACAGACGTACCACAATGCCAGAAGCTTTGAAGAAAGCGGATGAAGTATTGCAGCAGGGTATTCAGGGTATCACAGACTTGATCAATGTACCATCTCTGATTAACCTTGACTTTGCGGACGTTCAGACTGTAATGACAGACAAAGGAATTGCTCATATCGGTATTGGTATGGGACGTGGAGATGACAAGGCTTTGGAAGCTGTTAAACAGGCAGTTGCCAGCCCACTTCTTGAGACAACAATCGCAGGAGCATCTCACGTTATTATTAACGTATCAGGTGATATCACACTTATGGATGCATCTGATGCAGCTGAATACGTACAGGATCTTGCAGGAGAAGATGCAAACATCATCTTTGGTGCGATGTATGATGACTCTCGCGCAGATGAAGCTACAATTACAGTTATTGCAACAGGATTGCATAACGTAGATGGAACAGCATCTAAGCTGAAATCCAGATTAGAAAAGACACAGAGAAGCGGAGCTATGCAGCCACAGCAGCAACAGCCAGCTTACGAAAGACAGCAGCCAGTATATGAGAGACAGCAGCCAATGTATGAAAGACCAGTTGCAAGTGCACCAGTACAGCAGCAAGCATCTAGAATCGACATTGGAATGTCTACACAGAGACAAGCTGCACCAACAGCACCAAGAAGACCAGTAGGAGGAACAACTCCAACATTGGAGACACCAAAGACTCCTACAGCAAAAGTAAAAGAACAGTCTATCAAGATTCCAGATTTCTTTAAGAAATAATTGAGTAGATGAATGTACGCCCTGAAGAGGTTACTCTTCGGGGCGTTTTTGTCGAAAGAAACCTCATCTTTTGTCCAGATTCTGACAAATTATTTTCCAAATTCTTTTTATAATAATCTCACTCCGAGTACCAAATGGGAAAGAAGGTGTGACTTGCATTACGAACTATACATAGACCTTTATTTTTTTATCAATTTTTTCATGGATTATGTTCTTCTTTTGATTACTTCGAAACTTTTAAAGTGTCGTACGACAATTGGAAGAAGAATGGCAGGAGCTGTGGTGGGAGCGCTACTTACATGTATCATCACAGTTGTGCCTATTCCACATGTATGGATCAAGCTCCTTCTATCCCACGGAGTTGTAAACGTAGTAATGATAAAAATAGGATTAAAGATTGGATGGAACCGAGAATTTACAAAAGCGTACTTGTTGCTTTATATCAGCAGTCTTCTCATGGGCGGAATCCTTGGAGCATTTCGGCAATATATTTCAGGGGGAAGCTTGTTTCTTGCCTTGGTAATCTTGAGTTATGAGATTGCGATGCAAATCTGGGATGTCCTTCGTTATCTGGCAAGACAACATCAGAATCAATGCGTAGTAAGACTGGTTCATCAGGGGAGACAAGTGGAAGTCTGCGCAATGATTGATACAGGGAACCATTTGCGAGATCCGTTGACGAAGAAACCAGTAAGTATCCTTGGAATGACAGCAGCAAAGAAACTATTTAAGGACCACATAACAGAAGAACTTCGATACATCTCATATCAGTCGGTTGGAAAAACAGACGGAGTGATGCCGCTTAAGGAAGTGCAATGTGCCTACATGGATGGAGATGGAGGAAAACAAGTGGAAGGCATTCTGGTTGCAATCTGCCAGGAGGACCTTTGGGAAGGTACGTATGAAATGATCTTAAATCCGGAAGTGTTATAGGAGGGAATCATATGTTACATGCAGCAAGGATTTCGTATCAGATGAGAGTGAGATTTATTCCAAATATTCGTACCATATTTTTTGCGGATGGAAATGAGATTCATTATATAGGAGGAACGGAAATTCTTCCGGCGCCATTGGAAGCGGAAGAGGAGAATCAAGCCATCGAACTGTTGGGGACAGAAGATGCTGAAACAGCGAAAAAGATGCTGATTGAGCACAACCTGCGTCTGGTGGTCTACATAGCAAAGAAATTTGATAATACCGGAGTGGGCGTGGAGGATTTAATCTCAATCGGAACGATTGGTTTGATTAAGGCGATTAATACCTTTAATCCAGAGAAAAATATCAAGCTTGCGACGTATGCTTCCCGCTGTATCGAAAATGAAATCTTAATGTATTTGCGGAAAAACAGCAAAACTAGATTGGAAGTATCTATTGATGAGCCACTGAATGTAGATTGGGACGGAAATGAACTGCTTCTCTCAGATATTTTAGGAACGGAAGAAGATACCATTTATCGGGATCTGGAGCAGGAAGCAGAACACAAACTACTACTGAAGGCGATTGGTAGATTGTCTGGGAGAGAACGGGATATTATTAAAATGAGATTTGGAATCGGAATGGTAAATGGAGAAGAAAAGACACAGAAAGAAGTGGCGGATATTTTGGGAATTTCACAGTCTTATATTTCAAGGCTTGAGAAAAAGATTATGCAGAGATTAAAGCGAGAAATGGTAAAATATTCTTAAAAATTATAAAATAATTGCGAAAAGATAGAAAATTATGTCGCGGAGTGCTACAATAAAAACAAAAAGGGGTTGACCATATGAGACTAACTTTTATTGGAGCAGACCATGAGGTAACTGGAAGTTGTCATTTGATTGAAGCGTGCGGAAAAAATATCCTGGTTGACTGTGGAATGGAACAAGGTCCGGACCTCTATGAGAATCAGGAGATTCCTGTTACAGCAGGTGAGATTGATTACATACTTCTGACACATGCACATATTGATCATTCGGGGAAAATCCCGCTCTTGTGCAAGGAAGGATTTCAGGGAGATATTATCACCACATTTGCAACAGCAGATTTGTGCGACATCATGCTTCGAGACAGTGCACACATTCAGGAGTTTGAAGCGGAGTGGAGAAATCGTAAAGCGAAGAGAAGCGGAGAACCGCTTTATGAACCACTTTACACAATGGAACATGCGGAAGCAGCAATCAAGTTATTATATCCTTGTGATTATAATCAGAAAATCACGCTCTGTGAAGGCATCGAAGTGCGGTTTACAGATGTGGGACATTTGCTAGGATCGTCTGCAATTGAAGTGTGGATTACGGAAAATGACATTACGAAAAAGATTGTATTTTCTGGGGATGTGGGAAATCGGAACCAGCCAATTATTAAAGATCCTCAGATTGTGAAAGAAGCGGATTATGTTGTCATTGAATCCACTTATGGAAATCGTCTTCACGGGGATGATGTTCCGGATTATGTAGGGGAATTTACAAGAATACTGCGAGAAACATTTACGAAAGGTGGAAATGTAGTTGTTCCATCCTTTGCAGTTGGACGTACGCAGGAGATTTTGTATTTTATCCGTGAAATTAAAGAGAAGCATCTGCTTCCAGAATATGAAAACTTTGAAGTGTATGTGGATAGTCCGCTTGCCATAGAAGCAACCAGCGTATTTAATAAAAATGAGCATTCCTGCTTTGACGAAGAAGCAATGGAGCTAGTGCGTAAGGGCATAAATCCATTGATTTTCCGTGGGCTGAAAACAACGATTACAAGCGAAGAGTCTAAGCTTATCAACTATGATGAGAAACCGAAAGTTATTATTTCAGCTTCTGGAATGTGTGAAGCTGGACGTATTCGCCATCATTTGAAACACAATCTGTGGAGAAAAGAGTGTACAATTTGCTTCGTAGGATATCAGGCAGTCGGTACGCTTGGAAGAAAGTTGATAGAAGGTGCACAGTGTGTCAAACTTTTCGGTGAGACGGTAGAAGTGAACGCCAAGATTGAGGTCTTAAAAGGAATCAGTGGGCATGCGGATATGAATGGACTTTTGGCGTGGATGGAAGGATTTGAGACACAAATTCAGCATGTCTTTGTTGTTCATGGAGAAGATCAGGTGACCGATGAATTTGCAAAGACAGTGGAAGAAAGATTTGGTTATCCGGCATTTGCTCCATATTCTGGAGGGTGCGTGGATCTGGCGACCGGAGAAATTCTCTCAGAAGGAATCAGAGAGCCGAAAAAAGCAGTGGAAAAACCAAGCAAGCTACGAAAAGAATCTGCATTTATGCGTGTGGTTGCAGCAGCAAAAAGATTGCTTGATGTGGTATATAAGAACGAAGGATTGGCAAACAAAGAGCTTGCAAAATTCGAAACACAGATTCATAACCTGGCAGATAAGTGGGATCGAAAAGAGTAAAACTGTCAAGGACTAATAATTTTTTTATTTTTCATAAAATCGCATAAGTAAGAGGCATCTGGAGAAAATTTCTACTAGAGAAAATGATGATCTAGCAGGAGGTTCTTTCAGATGGCGCAAGGAAAAGTGGAGATTTGCGGAGTTAATACTTCGAGCCTTCCGATTTTGAGTGAAAAAGAAAAAGAGGAATTGTTTGTTCGGATTAAGGCTGGAGATCAAGAAGCACGAGAGGAATATATCAAAGGGAATTTGCGATTAGTCTTGAGTGTGATCAAACGATTTGGAGCAAGCAATGAAAATCCGGATGATCTGTTTCAGATTGGGTGCATTGGGCTGATCAAAGCAATCAATAATTTTAACACGGAATTGGATGTGAAATTCAGCACGTATGCAGTGCCAATGATCATTGGCGAAATTCGAAGGTATATGCGGGATAACAATTCGATACGTGTCAGCAGATCACTGCGAGACACCGCATACAAAGCGATATATGCCAAGGAAAATTATGTGAAGAATCATTTGAAAGAACCGACTGTGCAAGAAATTGCGGAAGAAATTGGAATTTCGAAAGAAGACATTGTCTATGCATTGGATGCGATTCAAGTTCCCGTGAGTCTACAGGAACCAGTGTACAATGATGGTGGCGACGTTCTCTATGTGATGGATCAGATCAGTGATTCAAAAAACCGAGAAGAAAAGTGGGTAGAGAATCTGTCACTGGAGGCAGCAATGAATCATTTGAACCCTAGAGAACGTTACATTATCGAGCTCCGATTCTTTGAAGGAAAAACTCAGATGGAAGTGGCAGAGATGATTCGGATCTCGCAGGCGCAAGTCAGTAGACTGGAGAAAAATGCGCTTCGTATTATGCGGCAATATTTATCATGAATTTAAGAAAGAAAAACTCAGTTTGGATTTTCAAAGGAGATTTGAAGACAGACTGAGTTTTTTGTTGCATTTCTGTAGAGTTCATACTATCATTAATATTGCATGGAGGAGACGTGAAGATGAAAGCTTGTATATTTGATTTAGACGGAACATTAACAGATACTTTAGAGTCCCTTGCATATTCAGTGAGAAGCACGTTGCGTGAGATGCAGCTTCCAGAGATTACGGATGAACAGTGCCAGTCCTTTGTAGGGAATGGGGCAAGAAGATTGGTGGAAGACACACTGAAGGCAGTTGGAGATACAGACTTGTCCAGAATAGAGGAAGCAATGGAAGTGTACGGACGAGTATTTGATGCTAATTGTACATATCACGTAAAACCTTATGAAGGAATTATGGAGCTGCTGAAGGCATTGAAAGAACGAGATGTGAAGGTAGCTGTGTTATCGAATAAGCCACATAAGCAGACAGTGAAAGTGGTAAAGGAAGTCCTTGGAGAGACTTGGGTAGATTGGGCACAAGGACAGCAGGAACGCATTGCAAGAAAGCCGGCACCAGATGGGGTGTATGCAGTGATGGAACGACTGGGTGTTTCAAAGGAAGAATGTATCTATGTGGGTGATTCAGAAGTGGATGCAGCAACAGGGGAGAATGCCGGAGTTAAGACCGTATGTGTGACTTGGGGATTTCGCACCCGAGAAGAATTGAAAGATGCAGGAGCCAAGGAGCTGATTGATGCACCAGGGGAACTGCTCAGATACATCTAATGATGAATAAGGCAAAGAGAGGAGAAGGTTTATGTATAACTATGATGAAGAGTGCCTGAAAGTTTTTTTGGAAAAACAGTCTCAGTTATTTGATGAGCCTGTAGCAGAGACGATGGAGGAAGCTGAAGCGTTCTTAGAGGACTGTATGGCAGTAATCGTAGACAACATCGGCGAAGTTCGTGAATTCCTGGATGAGGAAGGGCTGGATGTTGAGGGAATGAGCACAGAAGAATTAGAAGATGCTTCTGAAGTGTTTGCACTCCCAGATGGAAGATACTTAATTGTGGAAGGATAGTCCACAGACAATTGGATAAGGAAAAGTGAACGGAGCGTCGCAAGATAATTGATTTCATCAGTTATGGAGTGATGCTCCGTTTTTTCTTGGAAATTAGAATGTAAAATCCTTTTTATAGAAAGTGTTCTAATTTTATTTGCATGATAGCACAAGCAATACTTGGGAATCCTCAACTACTTATAATGGATGAACCGACAGTAGGACTTGATCCTTGGCAGAGGAAACAAATTCTCAATTTGATACAAGAAATTTCAACAGAAAAAATTGTTATAATAGCAACACATATTGTGGCGGATTTGAATTCTTTTTCGGATAGGGTGTTGCTAATGAGGAATGGTAAAATCATTAAAAGTGGAGCACCAGTAGAATTGATTTGTGGAGTAGAACAATATACAGGAAAACAAAATGCAACTCTTGAGGATGTTTATTTATAAATGGTTTGATTTCTGCTTATATGGTATGCGGTTGTTCTGATTGCTTGCGTATATTTACCAGAAATTTGGTATGTATATGTTTATTGATAGAGGTGTTTTTTACGTAGAATGAGGAGCTTTTGCTCCTCGTTCTGGTATATATCCTACTTAGCCTTTGAGAGGGCTTCATCAATTGCTTGAATGATAATCTGTGAAGTATAGGAATTCTCCTTAGAATATTCAATATTTTCCAAGGATTGTGTATCATATACTTGCTCTGCAATGTCCTCAATAGCAGGTTGAATTAAAGGATACATGGTAGTGACAGATTCATCCAGATTAGAAAAGCGGATGGAATTAATGTGTGATTCATCCACGGTGACTTCCACTTCTAAAGCAGTGTTATTTAATGAGATTGCAGAAGTATATACGCCAGGTGTATAGATTGTTCCAGTTGTTTCTACGTCTTTTTTGCCTGGACGGAACATAAATAACAATAGTAAGATTAAGATAACGCCGAGTGCAGCGAAAATAACTGTATATAGAATTTCTTTCATATGCAATACAACAATTTTTGTCTTGGAACTCATAGTAAGAGACCTCCTCTTTTTTGTATATTCTTGTTGTTCCATATAATGTATGAAAGAAAAGGGAAAATTATTCATTCTTCTTTTTCGCGTGACAAACGCACGTAGTTTGTGTAGAATGTAGAAGAGAAAAAATGAGGAGAGAGAAAATGTATATTATTGCAGGTTTAGGAAATCCTACAGCACAGTATGAAGGAACAAGACATAATGTAGGTTTTGATGTCATAGATGCATTGGCAGACAAATATAATATATCGGTGGATGGAAGAAAAAATCGTGCATTCATCGGAAAAGGAATCATAGAAGGACAGAAAGTGATTCTTGTGAAGCCACAGACTTATATGAATTTGAGTGGAGAAAGTATTCGAGGAATCATAGATTACTACAAGATTGATGAAGAGGAAGAACTGATTGTAGTTTACGATGATATCAGTTTGGACATTGGACAGATCCGTATTCGCAAAAAAGGAAGTGCGGGCGGTCACAATGGAATCAAGAACATTATTGCACATTTGGGACATGATGTGTTCCGACGTGTGAAAGTAGGTGTAGGTGAGAAACCGAAGGGATTCGATCTTGCAGATTATGTACTCAGCCATTTTTCAAAAGCGGAGAAAGAACAGCTGGGAGAAGGATATCAGAAGGCTGTGTCAGCGATTGAGATGATTCTTCGTGATGAGATGGAAGAAGCAATGAATGAGTACAATCGGAAAGTAAAGCCGAAGGAGGCATAGAAGATGCAGGCTTTGATTCAGCCTTTGAAAGAGCTGGCAGAATTCGAAGAAATTCAGAAAAAGAAAAAAGAAGCACCGGGGATGATTCGGATCTCAGGTTGTGTTCATTCACAGAAAACCCATATGATGTATGCATTAAGCGATGGCTGTAGATATAAAGTCATCGCTTGTTCTAGTGAATCAAAAGCAAAGCAGGTGTATGAAGAATATCGCATGCTGAGCACGGAGACATATTTGTATCCTGCGAAAGATTTGCTGTTCTATCAGGCTGACATTCGAAGCAAAGAACTGGTGAAACAGCGTATGGAAGTGCTGCAAGCGGTTCTGACGAAAGAGGATGTAACGGTTGTTACAAGTTTTGATGCATTCATGGATGCATTGCTTCCGAAGGAAGAGATTCAGCAGCGAGTTATCCGAATTGGGTCAGTAGATGTTCTGGATATGGAAAAGCTACAGAATCAGCTGGTGGCGATTGGATATGAGCGCGAAGCACAAGTAGAAGGACCTGGACAGTTTGCGGTCAGAGGTGGAATTATTGATATCTATGCACTGACAGAAGAACTTCCAGTGCGTGTAGAACTTTGGGGGGACGAAGTAGATTCTATACGAACATTTGATGTGGAGACACAACGTTCGATTGAAAATCTGGATGAACTGGAGATTTATCCAGCGGTAGAGTTTCCAAAGGAAGAGGAAAAGCGTGTATCCTTTTTGGATTATTTTCCAGTGGAAGATACGATGCTGTTTCTGGATGAGCCAGTGCGTCTCATAGAAAAAGGAACCGGTGTGGAAGAGGAATTCTTAGAAGCACAGAAGAAGCGACTGGAAAGTGGATATGAACTTACAGATGCGGAAGTGAAGTTATATTCTGCGAGGGAAATCGCGAATAGGATGAATGCATACAGCAGCATTGGATTTTATTCGTTGGAGATGCGATGCAAAGAACTTCACATGCGGGAGTCCTACTATTTGCAGACAAAGAGCGTAAATCCATATAATAGTAGTTTTGACCTTTTGACGCAGGATTTGAAGCGCTTGAAGAGAAATGGTTATCGCGTAGTTTTATTATCTGGTTCGCGCACAAGAGCGAAGCGATTGGCGGAAGATTTGAGGGATTACAATCTGAGCAGTTTCTACAGCGATGATATGGACCGAGAAGTGGGACAAGGCGAGATCATGACAACTTATGGTCATGTGACAGAAGGATATGAGTATCCGATGCTGAAGTTCACTGTGATTTCGGAAAGTGATATCTTCGGAAAAGTGAAAAAGAAGAAAAAACGAAAAGTCTATGAAGGGAGAAAGATTCAGAGCTTTTCGGAATTGAAACCAGGGGATTATGTAGTTCATGAGAATCATGGACTGGGAATCTACCAGGGGATTGAGAAGATTGAAGTAGATAAGATTGCCAAAGACTACATGAAGATTTCCTATGCAAAAGGCGGCAATCTGTATATTCCTGCTACACAGTTAGATTTGATTCAAAAATATGCAAATGCAGATGCGAAAAAACCGAAGCTGAACCGTCTGGGAACACAGGAGTGGAACAAAACTAAGACCAGAGTCAAAGGAGCAGTCAAAGAGATTGCGAAAGATTTGGTGGAACTGTATGCATCTCGTCAGAACCAGAATGGATTTGTCTATGGGAAAGATACGGTGTGGCAGCGTGAGTTTGAAGAAATGTTCCCATTTGAAGAGACGGAAGATCAGATGCTTGCCATTGACGCAGTGAAGCGGGACATGGAAAGTACAAAGATTATGGATCGTCTGATCTGCGGTGATGTTGGTTTCGGAAAAACGGAAGTTGCAATCCGTGCGGCATTTAAAGCAGTACAGGAGAATAAGCAGGTTGTATATCTTGTGCCAACGACCATTTTGGCACAGCAGCATTATAACACTTTCCAGCAGAGATTGAAGGACTTTCCAGTCCGTGTGGATCTGATGTGTCGCTTCCGAAGTTCTGCGCAGCAGAAGAAGACCATCGAAGATACGAAAAAGGGACTGGTAGACATTATCATAGGAACACATCGTGTGTTAAGTGATGATCTGAAGTTTAAAGATTTGGGACTTCTGATCATCGATGAAGAGCAGCGATTTGGAGTTCAACATAAGGAAAAAATCAAGAAATTAAAGGAAAATGTGGACGTACTGACATTGACAGCTACGCCAATTCCAAGAACCCTTCATATGAGTCTGATTGGAATTCGAGACATGAGTGTTTTAGAAGAAGCACCGAATGAGCGTATGCCGATTCAGACCTATGTAATGGAATATAACGACGAGATGGTAAGAGAAGCCATTGAGCGTGAATGTTCACGCCAGGGACAGGTTTATTATGTGTATAATCGAGTGGAAGATATTGACGAAGTAGCTGCCAGAATTCAGAAACTGGTTCCGGAATTGAATGTTGCATTTGCACATGGACAGATGCGAGAACGAGAACTGGAAAGCATTATGGTGGACTTTATCAATGGAGAGATCGATGTGCTTGTGTCCACTACGATTATTGAAACAGGGCTGGATATTTCGAATGCCAATACGATGATTATTCATGATGCGGATTGTCTGGGACTTTCTCAGCTTTATCAGCTCCGTGGACGAGTAGGACGCTCGAACCGAATGGCGTATGCATTTTTACTCTATCGCAGAGACAAACTTTTGCGGGAAGTGGCAGAGAAGCGTCTGGCGGCAATTCGGGAATTTACGGACCTTGGTTCAGGATTCAAGATTGCCATGCGAGATTTGGAAATCCGTGGTGCAGGAAATCTTTTGGGTGCAGAACAGCATGGACACATGGAAGCGGTTGGATATGACTTGTATTGTAAAATGCTGAATGAAGCGGTGAAACATCTGAAAGGTGAGATGGAGGAAGAAGACTTCAATACAACACTGGATCTCAACATTGATGCTTTTATTCCAGAAAGCTATATTGCAAATGAATATCAGAAACTGGATGTATACAAACGAATTGCAGCCATTGAATCAGAAGAAGAGAAAGAAGATATGGTTGAGGAATTGATTGACCGCTATGGTGATATTCCAAAGAAAGTGGAGAAACTGTTAGAAGTTGCGACATTAAAATCTTTCGCACATTCTGTGTATGTAACATCTGTAGAACAAAAGGGCGATACATTTACATTTGCAATGTATGAGAAAGCAAAAGTGCAGCCACAGAAAATCCCGGCACTGCTGGAATCATTCAAGGGAGACCTTGTGTTCAAAGCAGATGCGGAAAATCCGTCTTTTGTCTATTGCAAGAAAATAAGGAATAAACGAGAGAAAATGCCGAGTCCATTGGAAATCGTGAAAAATGTGTTAATTGGGATAAAAGGATTGATTGAAACTTAAAAAAAAGATATAATGAAAAAATTAGTAGGTACTAAGGAGGTTTATATTATTATGAAAAACAAAGCATTAGTTTTCGCTTTAGCGGGAATGATGGCAGTGACTTCTCTGACAGGATGCAGCAGTTCTTTTGATGGAGATGCCGTAGCGATTACAGTAGGAGAGGAAGAAGTAACTGCAGCTGTAGCGAATTTCTACGCTCGATATACACAGGCGCAGTACGAGACATACTACGGTGCATATCTTGGAGAAAATATGTGGAGTTCCGAAGCATCTGAAGGAAAGAACTATGAAGAATTTGTAAAAGAATCTGTACAGGATTCTTTGGAAGTTATGGTACTTTCTGAACAGCATGCAGACGAATACAAGGCAGCATTAACAGATGAAGAAAAAGAGATGATTGTAAAATCTGCGAAAGAATTCGAAGATGCGAACGATCAGGAAAACAAGGAATTAGTGTCAGGGGACCAGGAAACGGTAGAACGTGTTATGACACTCCTTGCAGTGAACAACAAAGTGATGGAAGCTATCAAGGCTGATGCAGACACAGAAGTATCTGATGAAGAAGCCGCTCAGAAGAGCATGATGTATGTAAGATATGAGTATGAAAGCTACAACGAAGACGGAGAGACAGAGACAGTAACAGACGAAGAAAAAGCAGAACTTCAGAAGAAAGCAAAAGAACTTTCTGATGCTGCAAAAAATGGTGGAGATTTCGAAAAACTTGCAAAAGATCAGGAAATGACACCTAATACAGTATCCTTTGATTCAGAATCAACAAATTATGATGCAGAATTAATCGCTGCAGCAGATCAGTTGAAAAAAGGTGAAGTGTCAGATGTGATTGAAACAGAGACAGCATGCTACGTTGTGAAACTTGTAAGCGAGTTTGACAAAGAAGCAACTGAGACAAAGAAGAACGAAATCGTTTCCGAACGTCAGAACGATCTGTATAACGAAGTGACAGACGGATGGAAAGAAGAAGTAGAAATCAAAGTAGACGAAAAAGTTTGGGATGCAATTGATTTTAACCAGTTATCCGTATCTGTTGTGACAGAAGAAACAGAATCAAGTGAAGACCAGGCTGCAACAGAAGAAGCAGAATAATTGCTCGTCTGAGAATGGTGGAAATATGGGAAACGTAAGATTAGGTTCCACAGGTATTCTTGTGAATAAATGTGGATTTGGCGGATTGCCAATTCAGAGAATCAGTGAAGAGGCAGCGGAACAGTTGCTTTGGAAAGCAATTGATGCAGGGATTAACTTTTTTGACACTGGAAAAACTTATGGTGACAGTGAGGAAAAGTTAGGAAAAGTTTTATCCAAAGTCAGAGAGCGAGTATACATTGCTACAAAGACACCTGCAAAGACTGCAGAAGACTTTTGGAAAGATTTAGAACAGTCTTTAGAAAGATTACAGACGGATTATATTGATATTTATCAATTTCACAATCCTCCATTTTGTCCAAAGCCAGGAGATGGAACTGGACTTTATGAGGCGGCATTAGAGGCAAAAGCGCAAGGGAAAATTCGACATATCGGAATTTCCAGCCATAAATTGCCAATTGCAAGAGAAATTATCGCATCTGGACTGTATGAGATGCTTCAATTTCCATTTTGCTATCTTGCAACAGAGGAAGATATGGAGATTGTAGAGGGATGCAAAAAGGCAGATATTGGGTTTGTTGCAATGAAGGCGCTTGCTGGAGGTGTGATTAATAATGCAAAAGCTGCATATGCATATCAGAATCAATTTGATTTTGTAGAACCTGTTTGGGGGATTCAGAGAGAAAGTGAATTGGAAGAGTTTATTTCTTATATGGAGAATCCACCAGTGATGGACGAAGAAATGAAGAAAATCATTTCTGATGATATCGAGGAATTGAAGGGCGATTTCTGTAGAGGATGCGGGTATTGTTTACCTTGTCCAGCAGACATTCCAATTAACCAGTGTGCAAGAATGTCATTACTTTTACGTAGGGGAAATGCTGAAAATTTCTTAAGTCCTGTGTGGCAGGCAAATATGAAAAAGATTGAGAACTGTATACAGTGTGGGGCATGTGCAAGCAGATGCCCATATGGATTGAATCCGCCGGAAATGTTGAAGAAGCATTATGAAGATTATAAGAATGTCTTGGCGGGAAAAGCGTCGATCGAAAAACAATAGAAGAAGTGCAATACAAAAAAGAGCTGTGCAATGTGCACGGCTCTTTTTATAATAGAGACTATTTCATGAATGTCATCAGAGTATCATTGACAAGTTTGCCATCCGCTTTTCCTTTTACTTTTGGCATCAATACTTTCATGATTTTTCCTTTATCTTTTGCAGTTGGCTCTTCCACACCAACTTCTGCAAGTGTAGCAGTGATAACTTCGCGAATCTCTGCTTCGTCCATCATCTTAGGAGCATACTGCTCTAAAATGGCGAGACGCTTCTGACATTCTTCGATGATGTCGGTACGATCAGCAGGTGTAGTTTCCATAGTTTCTCTTGTCTGCTTGATTTCCTTTAAAATAACCTGAACTTCTTCTTCTGGTGTGAGGTCAGCACGTTTGTCAATTGCTTTATTCTTAAGAGCTGCTAAAAGGGCAGATAACGTTTCTTTTGTATCTTTGTCCTTTGCTTTCATTGCCGCAACCATTGCGCTTCTTACTTCATCAATTTTACTCATAATCTTAAGTCCTCCTGTCTGTGTCATGTTCAATAGCTTTATTATAGTCAATGTTGAAAAGAATATCTAGTGTGGATTACAAATTTTCTAGAGGCTCGCCCCAAACTGGTAAGCGCGTTCCAAATAGTCACTTCTTTCTAAATCTTCCGGTACATACATGCCAATAGCGTAAAGTTCGCCGGCACTATCCCAATGCATATAGCGGCATAGAGAATGATAGTGTGTGCGGAGCCCATCCATTGCCCAGTCTTCCTGATCCCCGCAAGCTGCAATCAGAGCAAACTTTTTCGGTTGACTGCGAAGAAATGTGTTGTGAGCGAAAAATCGATCAATTGCAGATTTGAGCTGTGCACTCATACCAAAATAATAAATTGGAGTTACAAGAACAACAAGCTCAGCGTCTGATAGGAGTGGATACAGTTTTTCAAAATCATCTTTGAATATACAACCATCTTCTATAGTGCGACAGTGGTTACAGCCGATGCATGGGTGAATGGATGCAGTAGCAGTATCAAAGGTCTGGATACTGTGTCCGCCAGCACTGCATCCTTTTCTGAATTCGGCAGTTAAAGCTGCAGTAGTACCTTGTTTGTGCGGGCTTCCGTTTAAAATGAGTATCTTCATATTGAATCCTCGCTTTCCGTTTAAGATGATTTTATTATAAGACAGAGAGAGGTGTTTGTAAAAAGAATTTCTATGCGATTTCTGTCTGTACAATCTGAGAGTTCATAGTGTATAATGGAATGCAATATGAATTGCGAAAGTGGAGGTTGAAAGATACAAATGAAGGAATGGGATACTGCACAATTAGTTCCACAGTTTTCAGAACAGGGAGTGGATTGTTATCAATTAGAATGCGATGCGTTTCAGAACGAGTACTATGTTGTGTCAGAAGAATCTACAAGAAAATTATTGAATTTTCCAGAAGTTGTTGGTTATGAAGTATATCGTTGTCTGATTTCATCAACATCTCAGATGATGTACTACCTGAAAGAGAAGAAGAAAATCACAACGGCAAACATCTTGTCAATTCTTCGAGGAGCATTGAATTACCCACTTGAGGAAAGTTGTTTCCGTGAACATATTCGTGTACATGATATTAGTTTCTTATCCAGTGAGCGTGTATTTAATGCAGACGAGATTGCTGGACTTGAGATTAAGTATCAGAAACTTACAACAGTTCCAAACAGTACATTGATGATTGGAGATATCATTGCAACAGGAGATACTTTGGTACACTGTTTGAAGTATGTGACGGACTATTACAGAAAAGCAGGAGCACAGCTTCGCAATGTGGTTGTCTTTACAATCGGTGGAACAAAGGCTATTGAGATTCTGGAAGAATTGACAAAAGAAATTCGTGAATACTGGCCAGAATTCGAAGGGTTTATTGTAGTTTACTATGAAGGAATCTTTACAACTTACCAAGATAAAGGGCTTTCAGGAATTAACCGACCAGACGTAGACTTCTTCTGGAAGGGTGGAATGATCGCACCTGAATTTAGACGCCAGACATTGTCTATGCAGAATCCATTATTTGAAAAATGTATCATTTACGATGGTGGAGCAAGACGTTACGAAATCCAGGAACACATTGAAGAAGTGTTAGAATTCTGGGAAGGAATGGCTGAACGAAGTGATGCGATTCCAGTGGACAAGCTGTTAGAAGAGAAGTTGGGATATGAACTTCCAATTTCTTATGAAGACTGGAAGAAAGCAAATCGCTATGAAAAACTTCCAGAAAAACAGAATAAATGGTTGTATCAGCAGGAGCAGGGCTATATTCAAAGTGTAAAAGACCTGACTGTTAAAGAGATTGCAAACCAGCGTATTGAAGAATTCCGTACAGAATTAAACAAATATATTTTATAGGAGGCACCAGAGATGGAACCAATTTTAAACACCTTAGTGGATCAGTACAAAGAAGAAATGTATGAGGAATTAGCAGAACTCATTCGTTTCAATACCGTGAATGATCCGTCAACAGCAGGAGAGAATGCTCCATATGGAAAGGCAAACAGAGAAGCGCTTGACCGCGTGATGGAAACCGGAAAAAGACTCGGATTCGAGGTAAAAGACTATGACGGATATGCAGCAACAATCGGATGGGGAACAGAAGGAAAAGAAGTAGGTGTTCTTTCTCACATGGACGTTGTTCCGGTTGGAGATGGATGGAATACAGATCCATTTGACCCAGTAATCATTGATGGAAAGATGTTCGGACGTGGAACAATTGATGATAAGGGACCAATGATTGCAGCATTGTACGCAATGAAAGCCGTAAAAGAAAGTGGACTTCCTGTGAAGAATCATATGAAGCACATCATTGGCTGTAACGAAGAAGAAGGACATAACTGCGTGAAATATTATCTGACAAAAGAAAAAGGACCAGATATGGGATTCTCGCCAGATGCATGTTTTGGAGTTATCCACGCAGAAAAGACAATTCTTCGTTTTGAAATCAGCAAAGAATGGGAACAGATGAACACCAATGGATTGTCTGTGGAAAAAATTGAAGCTGGTACAGTAGTAAATGCTGTTCCAAACCTCGCGAAAGTATGGCTCAAAGATGCAGAAGGTAACACAGAAGTAAAAGATTTCCATGGTGTGACAGCTCATGCAATGTGCCCATGGGTAGGTGAGAATGCAATTCTTCCAATGTTAGATTACTTGCGTGGACTCGACCTTGCAGATGACAGCGTGAAAGAATTTTTCCAGTCATTATACGATCTGTTCGAAGATGGATGGGAAGGCGGAAACCTTGGAATCGCCTGCGAAGATAAATTATCAGGAAAACTGACAATGAACCTTGGAATTATGGAGATGAATGAACACAGAGGAAGTGTTAAGATTGATATCCGTTGTCCAATTCACAGCGACCCACAGGTAATTATTAAAACAGTAGAACTTGCATGCAAGAGCAAAGGACTCCACCCAGAAGTTATTTACTTGTGTGACGCATTATATGTACCAAAGGATTCTGAACTTGTACAGACACTTCTTGGTGTATACAATGAAATGACAGGAAGAGATGAAGTTCCAATGACAATCGGTGGAGGAACATACTGCCGTGAAGTGGAAAATGTAGTGTCTTACGGCCCAATTTTCCCTGGAGAACCAGACCTTGCACATCAGGCAAACGAATACATTGATTTGGAAAATATGGCACTTGCTGCAAAGATTTATGCACAGGCATTATATGAATTAATGAAATAAGAAAGCGAAGAGATGAAGAGGAGACCTAATGAGGTCTCCTCTTCGGATTTTTGATGTACTTTTTATCGGACACGACAAAGTGCAGAATATAGTTACAAAGAAACAATGAGAGATGGCTTTAGCCATTACGATGATGATTAGGAGGATAACATTATGTTAGGAAAAGATGG
This sequence comes from uncultured Lachnospiraceae bacterium, assembly GCA_964591105.1. Classification (GTDB taxonomy): domain Bacteria; phylum Bacillota; class Clostridia; order Lachnospirales; family Lachnospiraceae; genus CAZPZR01. Next base: position 31,106 of record CAZPZR010000004.1, read on the forward strand.
AAGATTATATGATTCAAGTTTTGATTTTGATGAAGATGGAGAATTAGATGCATACGAATACGCAGTGATGGATGACATTGTATTTGGGCATGATGAAGATGAGGATGAGGAAGAAGACTCTTATGAGGAAAGCCTGAGCGAACGCTGGGACTACATGGATGATGACGAAAAAAGAGAAGCGTTGGAAGATGCAGGAATTGATTATGATGACTGTGATTTAGATGATTTAGATGAATTTGATTTTGAATAGAATTTGTGAGAATAATTCTGAGATTTCATACAGGTTTCAAAAAATGGCAAAGAATTAATAATTTTCCTAAAATGAGCGATACTAATATTAGCTTGTTAGGGAAAAGGAGAAATTTGTATGAAAGCAACAGGTATTGTACGTAGAATCGATGACCTTGGTCGAGTGGTAATTCCGAAGGAAATTCGGAGAACGCTTCATATCCGTGAGTCTGATCCATTGGAAATATTTACAGACAGAGAAGGAAAGATTATTTTGAAAAAATATTCTCCGATTGGAGAGCTTGCAACGTTTGCGAAAGAATATGCAGAAAGTATTGCACAGACGTGTGGGCAATTGGTTTGTATATGTGATATGGATCAGATTATTGCGGCTTCTGGAAATGGGAAAAAGGACTTCCAAGATCAGGGAGTAACAAAAGAATTTCAAGAAGTATTGCAGAGGCGAGAACAACTTCTTGCGTATGCGGGAGAACAAAAATTTGTCAAGATGACAGGAGAACAATCTGAGGACTATACTGGGATTGCCATTTCGCCAATCGTTTGCGAAGGAGATGTTGTTGGAGCAGCTGTACTTCTGTCAAAAGGTGGAAAAAAGCAGCTGGGGGAAGGTGACCAGAAACTGGTCATATGTGCAGCAGCATTTCTGGGAAAACAGATGGAACAATAGGTTGAAAGAATCATTTTTGTCTCTTTTCGTGCATAGATATGTGGTACGAGGAGGGATGACATGGAAAGACAAGTATATCGACAAGCGAAGCTTATGTGGATGCTGAAAGCATTATTGGTATCGTATATAGTTTCTGCATTTTTATTGATGGGTCTGACGATGCTCTTGTATAAATTGGAACTAAACGAGAGCATTGTATCAGCAGGAATCATTGCAATTTACTTTACTTCTACATTTTTTGGAGGAATTGTGATTGGAAAATTGGTGCGGGTAAGACGATTTCTGTGGGGGCTTCTACTGGGGATTTTGTATTTCGCACTGCTTCTTTTGATTACACTTGGAGTCTACCGGACATTACACGGAGACAGCATAAATTTGATGACAACATTGATTTTATGTGCAGGTGGAGGAATGGCAGGAGGGATGATTTCCTGATTTGGAACTATTGATAAAACTGTGCGGAAGTGTTATACTGATTTAAGCTGAGCAAAGGTGAATGAGGCAGCGTCCTGTCAGACGCTGCTTTTCATTGTTTTTATTGTTTTAGAATAAAGGAATAGAAAGGAAGCTAACAATGAAAAAAAACAAAGGCATACTTAGTCTTGTTGTAACCGTTGTTCTGATTGCAGTGCTTGGATACACAGCAGTTGCAGGAATTGGTGCAAAGAAGACTGGTGCAGCAGAAAACATCAAACTCGGTCTTGATTTGGCCGGGGGTGTCAGCATTACTTATCAGGTAAAGAATGATAATCCATCTGAGAGTGATATGGCAGACACAATCTACAAGCTTCAGAAGCGTGTAGAACAGTACAGTACAGAAGCAAGTGTATACCAGGAAGGAGAAGACAGAATCAATATCGAGATTCCTGGAGTATCTGATGCGAACGCAGTATTAGAAGAACTCGGAAAACCTGGATCTTTGGAATTCCAGACAGAAGATGGCGAGACTGTTATTACAGGAACTGATATTAAGACAGCAACTGCACAGTCAGGACAGGATTCTATGGGTAACAATGAGTACACAGTAGAATTAGACCTGAATGACGAAGGAACAGAAAAGTTTGCAGAAGCAACAGCAGCGAATATTGGTAAGTCTATTGCGATTGTATATGATGGAGAGACAATTAGCGCTCCTGTAGTAGAATCAGCAATTACAGGTGGACAGGCATATATTACAGGCTCATTTACATATGAAGAAGCTGAGAACCTTGCAGCAACAATCCGTATCGGTGGGTTGAAGCTGGAATTGGAAGAACTTCGCTCTAATGTTGTAGGAGCACAGCTTGGAGAACAGGCAATTAAGACAAGCTTACAGGCTGGAGCAATTGGATTGATTATTATTTTCCTGTTTATGATCTGGGTATATTTGATTCCAGGTCTTGCATCAAGTATTGCACTTCTTATCTATACAGAATTAATCGTTCTGATTTTGAATGCATTTGAAGTGACTTTGACACTTCCTGGTATTGCAGGTATCATTCTAGGTATTGGTATGGCAGTAGATGCGAACGTTATTATCTTCGCACGTGTGAAGGAAGAGATGTCTGCTGGTAAGAGCGTGAAAGGTGCGTTGAAGACAGGATTCCAGAAAGCAATGTCAGCAATCGTTGATGGTAACGTAACAACATTGATCGCAGCAGTAGTTCTCGGACTGAAAGGTTCTGGTACTGTAAAAGGATTTGCACAGACATTGGCAATTGGTATTGTACTGTCTATGTTTACAGCATTGGTAGTGACAAGACTTATTGTATTTGCGTTCTACGCAGTTGGAATTCAGAAAGACAAGCTTTACTATCGTCCAAAGAAAGAAGGCAAGTCTATCAACTTCTTGTCTAAGAAAAAATGGTTCTTTACAGCATCTGCAGCAGTTATCATCGCTGGATTTGTATTGATGGGTGTAAATGCCGGCAAAGGCAAGGGTGCATTAGAATATAGCCTGGAATTCAAGGGTGGTACTTCTACAAATGTAGAATTTAACGAAGAATATTCTATCGATGAAATCGATGAAAAGGTAGTACCAGTAGTGGAAGATGTAACTGGAGATCATAATGTACAGACTCAGAAAGTTACAGATTCCAACAATGTTATTATTAAGACAGTAACTTTAGATTTGGATCAGCGTGAAGCATTGAACAAAGCATTGGTTGAAAACTTCGGTGTAGATGAATCTAAGATTACTGCAGAGAACATTAGCTCAACAGTAAGTAATGAGATGCGTCAGGATGCAATTATCGCCGTGATTATTGCAACAATCTGTATGCTTCTCTATATCTGGTTCCGTTTTAAAGACATTCGTTTTGGAACAAGTGCAGTAGTTGCGTTACTTCATGACGTACTTGTAGTATTAGCATTCTATGCAGTTGCAAGAATTTCTGTAGGTAACACATTTATCGCATGTATGCTGACAATCGTAGGTTACTCAATCAACGCAACGATCGTAATCTTTGATAGAATTCGTGAAGAACTTCACTTGAAGAAAAAAGGTGATTCTTTGGAAGAAATTGTAAATAAGAGTATTACACAGACTTTGACAAGAAGTATCTATACATCATTGACAACATTTGTAATGGTAGCAGTATTGTTCGTGATGGGTGTGTCTTCCATTAAGGAATTTGCAGCACCACTGATGGTAGGTATTGTGTGTGGCGGATACTCTTCTGTATGTATCACAGGTGCATTGTGGTATGTTATGAAAACAAAGTTTTCAGGTAAAAATTAAGCAGAGGCGTGTTAGACAGCCATGGCCATATTGATGGCTGTGGCTGTTTTTTGCACACTTTGAAATGTTCAAGGAGAATGGCTCATGGAAAAATGGATGTTGCTTCGAAAAGGAGCGGATTTTGAAGCGATTGGCAAACAATTTGGAATTAGTCCGAGACTAGCTTGTTTGATTCGTAACCGAGATGTGATTGGGGAGGATGCAATCGGGCAATACTTAAATGGAACACTTGCAGATTTGCATGATGGAATGTTGATGAAGGACATGAACCTTGCGATTGAGATTCTTAGGGAAAAGATTGCGGAGGAAAAGAAAATTCGCATTATTGGAGATTATGATATTGATGGCATTAACGCGACATATATCTTACTGGAGGGGCTGGAACATCTGGGAGCGCAGGTGGACAGCGATATTCCAGACCGCATGCTGGATGGCTATGGACTGAATGTGGATTTGATTGACCGTGCATACAAAAGTGGAGTAGACACCATCATCACTTGTGACAATGGAATTGCGGCAGCAGATGCTATTGCATATGGGAAAAAACTTGGAATGACAATTATCGTGACGGATCATCATGAAGTTCCATTTGAAGAGGTTGATGGAGGAAAGCGTTATTTGCTTCCACCTGCAGATGCGGTGATTGATCCGAAGCGTGAAGACTGCGAATATCCATTTCAGGGGTTATGTGGAGCTGCAGTTGCATATAAGTTGATCGAGACCTTCTATGAGGTGCTTGGAAAAGATGTGGATGATATGGATTACCTCATTGAAAATGTTGCAATTGCGACGGTAGGTGATGTGATGGATCTTGTGGATGAAAACCGCATTTTTGTAAAAGAAGGTCTGGAAATGTTGAAAAGAACCAAGAATCTTGGATTAAAGGCACTGATAGAATGCACAGAGATTGAACCGTCCAGATTAAGTGCATATCACATCGGGTTTGTCTTGGGACCATGTTTGAATGCCAGCGGAAGATTGGATACTGCGAAACGAGCACTCCATTTGCTACGGGCGAAGGATAAGCGGGAAGCAGATATATTAGCAGGTGATCTGAAAGCGTTAAATGACAGTCGTAAGGATATGACAAAAGTGGCGGTTGAACAGGCACTGGAGTTGATTGAGACGACATCGTTACAGAATGACGATGTGCTGGTAGTTTATTTGCCGGAATGCCACGAAAGTTTGGCAGGAATTGTAGCAGGAAGAATCCGAGAAAAATATTATAAGCCAGTATTTGTACTGACCGATGGAGAAGGTGGCGTAAAGGGCTCTGGTCGTTCCATTGAAACCTATCACATGTACGAGGAGCTAAATCGCTGCAAGGAACTGCTGACGAAATATGGCGGACATGCGATGGCAGCAGGATTGTCTATGAAAAAAGAGTCTGTGGAACCATTTCGTAAGATGTTGAATGAACGTTGTAATTTGACAAAAGATGATCTGACAGAAAAGGTGCTGATTGATATGATCATGCCGCTGCAATGTGTAACAGAATCCTTTGTTGCAGAGCTGGAGAATCTGGAACCATTTGGAAAAGGGAACACAAAGCCTGTTTTTGCACTTCGTAACGTGCAGCTGGTTACTGCAAAGATTCTTGGAAGAAATAAAAACGTATTAAAATTCTCTGTGCGAGATAAAAATGGAACATACATGGAGGCACTTTACTTTGGAGATATACAAGATTTTCTGGATAACATAGATGAAAAATATGGAGTGGGTACTTCGAGACGTTTGCAGACAGGACGATGTGAAGGAATTACCATGTCACTGACTTATTATCCAGGAATGAATGAATATATGGGAAAAGTTACGCCTCAGATCGTAATCACGCATTACCAGTAAATCTTCGGGATTTATTGAAAAAAAACGCAAATAATGGTATACTGTTGAAGGTATATTTTTTGAAAGAAACGGAGAGATAAGTATGAAACGTATTGAAGAATATGTAAGAAGCATTCCGGATTTCCCAGAAAAGGGAATTATTTTTCGAGATGTAACAAGTGTACTGCAGGACGCAGAAGGATTACATCTTGCGATAGATTTAATGCAGGAAAAATTGGAAGGATTAGACTTTGATCTCGTTGTAGGTCCAGAATCCAGAGGATTTATCTTTGGTGTTCCAATTGCATACAATTTAAGAAAACCATTTATTCCAATTCGTAAGAAAGGAAAGTTGCCATGTGAGACAGCATCTATCCAGTACGATTTAGAGTATGGCACAGCAGAACTTGAGATCCATAAGGATGCAATTCAGAAAGGTCAGAGAGTTGTAATTATCGATGACCTTATGGCAACAGGCGGAACCAATGAAGCAATCGTGAAATTGGTAGAAGGTCTTGGCGGTGAAGTTGTGAAAGCAGTGTTCTTGATGGAACTTGCTGGATTAGAAGGTAGAAAACGTTTGGAAGGATATGATGTAGAATCTGTCATCGTATACCCTGGAAAATAATACAGATTTGATTTAGAGAGAATTCAAGAGGAAGGAGGCGGCAATGATATGTCGAACAGAGTAACCACATATGAATCTTTAGACGATAAACTGGCACCGGATTTTCTGACGATGGATATGGCAGAAGGACTTGATGTGGTAGATGGGCATGCAGTGAAGGCACCCGGCGACTACGAGGATCCAGACCAGTTATATGACATGTTGATTGCCCGTATCCGAAAGTACCATCCATCTGCAGATGTGAGCATGATTGAGAAGGCATATGACCTGGCGAAGAAGGCGCATGGAGATCAAAAGCGTAAGTCAGGGGAACCTTATATTATTCATCCACTTTGGGTTGCATATATTTTGGCAAATCTTGAGATGGACAAAGAGACAATTGCAGCAGGAATGATGCATGATGTTGTAGAGGATACAGAGATTACCGTAGAAGAATTGACGAAGGAGTTTGGCGTGGATGTTGCATTGCTGGTAGATGGTGTAACAAAGCTGGGACAGTTGTCGTATTCTTCAGATAAGTTAGAAGTACAGGCTGAAAATTTGCGTAAGATGTTTCTTGCGATGGCGAAGGATATCCGTGTTATCATCATTAAACTTGCTGACCGTCTGCACAATATGCGTACGCTTCAATTTATGAAGCCAGAGAAGCAGAAAGAAAAAGCAAAAGAGACGATGGATATCTATGCTCCGATTGCACAGAGACTTGGTATTTCCAAGATCAAGACGGAGTTGGATGACCTTGCTCTGAAGTATTCTCAACCAGAGGTGTTCTTTGATCTTGTACGTCAGATTGATGAACGAAAGACAGAACGAGAAGAATTTGTTCAGTCTATCGTGGAGGAAGTATCTGCACATATGCAGAGATCAGAGATTCAGTGTGAAGTCTACGGACGTGTGAAGCATTTCTTTAGTATTTACAAGAAGATGGTGAATCAGAATAAAACGGTGGATCAGATTTATGATTTATTTGCGATTCGAATCATTGTAGATTCTGTAAGAGATTGTTATGCGGCACTTGGTGTGATTCATGAGATCTATACTCCGATTCCAGGAAGATTTAAGGATTACATTGCGATGCCAAAGCAGAACATGTATCAGTCACTTCATACAACATTGATGAGTTCGGTAGGACAGCCATTTGAAATTCAGATTCGTACGAAGGAGATGCATAAGACAGCCGAATACGGAATTGCTGCTCACTGGAAGTACAAGGAATCAAACGATGGCAAGAAGAATGTCAAAGCACAGGAAGAAGAGAAACTCAATTGGCTCCGTCAGATTCTGGAATGGCAGAGAGATATGTCGGATAACCGTGAGTTTTTAAGTATGATAAAGGGAGACTTGGACCTTTTTGCGGAAGAAGTATACTGCTTCACTCCACAGGGAGATGTCAAGAGTCTGCCAAATGGCTCAACACCAATTGACTTTGCATATGCAATCCACAGTGCAGTTGGTAATAAGATGGTTGGAGCCAGAGTAAATGGAAAGATTGTAAACATTGATTATAAGATTCAGAATGGAGACCGACTGGAAGTCATTACTTCCCAGAATTCCAGAGGTCCAAGTCGTGACTGGCTGAACATTGTAAAAAGTTCACAGGCAAAGAACAAGATTAATCAGTGGTTTAAGAAAGAATTTAAAGAAGATAACATCATCAAAGGAAAAGAGATGATCGCTGCATACTGCAAGGCGAAATCAATGGTTTTGTCTGACATTGTGGCACCGAAATATCAGGAAATTGTTCAGAAGAAGTATGGGTTCCGTGACTGGGAATCTGTGCTCGCAGCTGTAGGACATGGTGGATTAAAAGAAGGTCAGGTTGTGAACCGACTGTTTGAAGAATACACCAAAGACCACAAGAAAGAAATTACCAATGAAGTTGTTCTGGAACGCGTGGCAGAAGCAGCAAAGAATAAGATTCACATTGCGAAGTCTAAGAGTGGCATTGTGGTCAAAGGTATTGATGATGTTGCTGTTCGTTTCTCTAGATGCTGTAACCCAGTGCCGGGAGATGAGATTGTTGGATTCGTAACGCGTGGACGTGGATTATCGATTCACCGCACAGACTGCATCAATATGATTCATCTGTCTGAAGCAGAAAGAGCACGACTGATTGATGCAGAGTGGGAAGGCGATGCAACAGAAAAAGGTGATGGACAATATCTTGCAGAGATTAAGATGTATGTACGAGATCGACAGGGCTTCTTGATGGATATGTCGAAAGTCTTTACAGAAACAGATGTTGATGTGAAGACAATGAACGTTCGTACAAGTAAGCAAGGGGTTGTGACCATTGAGACGGGATTTGTTGTGCATGGAAAAGATGAACTTGCACGCGTGATGAAGAAATTGCGTCAATTAGAAGGTGTTATCGACATCGAACGAGTATAAAGGAGCAACTATGAAGATAGAAAGATTTGTAACAGGAATCATGAGTACGAACTGCTACTTGGTAGTTCAGGAGGATACAAAGCAGGCCGTGATCATTGATCCTGCAGCATGTCCGAAACAGATGGTGGATGCAATCAAAGAACAGGGCTTGACAGTAGAAGGAATTCTTTTAACCCATGGACATTTTGATCACATTATGGGAATTGATGGATTTCTGGAAGAATTTCAAGTTCCAGTGTATGTGCAGGAAGCAGAAGAAGAGACAATGAACAATCCAATGTTTAACCTGTCTGCAAGTTATACAAAAGGCTACGCATTTTCCAAGGCGCAGTATGTGAGAGATGGACAACGTCTGTCACTTGCCGGAATGGAGTTTCAAGTAATCCACACTCCAGGGCATACACCAGGCGGTTGCTGCTACTATGTAGAAGCGGAAAAGGTTCTGTTTAGCGGAGACACCTTGTTCCAGTGTTCTATAGGAAGAACAGACTTCCCAAACGGCAGCACATCAGATCTTGTACGTTCTGTCAGAGATAAGCTCTTTGCATTGCCGGATGAGACGAAAGTTTATCCGGGACATATGGGAGAGACAATGATTGGTTATGAAAAAATGCATAATCCATACGTATAGAATGAAGAAAAGTGGAGTAACAACATGATTGAAATTATTTGTAACGATGAAAAGTATACTTATAATGCATATCATATAATTAAGGCTTTTTATCCGGCACAGGATGTAGTGTCCAGTGTGGATGAGAAAGCCTCTAATTATGTAATGGCAGTCTTTCCAGACGGGGAGAAAGTGTGGGTGTCACAGGAAGTTGCAATCGATGAAAATGGGAAAAAACTTCCAGAAAGCACAAATGAAGAAAAAAAGATTGTAAAACATAAGATAGATATTGATTTGTATCATCAGTTGGAAAAGAAAACAGGACAAAGCTTATCCTGGGGAATTCTTACAGGGGTTCGTCCAACGAAGATTGCTATGAAGCAACTGGAAGAGGGAATGACAAAAGAAAGCTTTGTTCCATGGTTTATGGATGATGTTCTTGCAAGTGAAGAGAAAGCTTCACTTGCGTGGGAGATTGCAGAACGAGAAAAAGCATTGCTGGATCCACTGGATTATGAAAATGGATACAGCTTATATGTGGGGATTCCGTTTTGCCCAACAGTATGTACGTATTGTTCGTTCAGCTCAGGGGCATGGTCTGCGTGGAAACATCGTGTGGATGACTATGTGGCTGCGCTTTGCAAAGAGTTGGAGTTTATCGCCTCTGTATCAAAAGAAAAGAAATTAAACACGATATACATTGGTGGCGGAACACCGACGACATTAAGTGCAGAACAGTTGGACCGTTTGTTGACTTGCATTGACGATAATTTTTCTCGAGAACATTTGCTGGAATTTACCGTAGAAGCGGGACGACCAGACAGTATTACGAGAGAAAAACTGCAGGTGCTGCGCAATCACGACATTAGTCGCATTTCCATCAATCCACAGAGTATGCAACAGAAAACACTGGATGCTATCGGAAGAAAACATTCCGTACAGGATATTGTTGATGCATATTATATGGCAAGAGAACTTGGATTTGACAATATTAATATGGACTTGATTGCAGGGCTTCCAGGAGAAGATGCGGCAGATATGAAAGATACACTGGCACAGATTGAAAAACTTGCACCAGATAGTCTGACGGTTCATTCGCTGGCAATCAAGCGTGCTGCGAAGATGGGACAGGAGCGAAAAGCTGGAAAAGTAGAAGAAGATATGGACGCAATGAATGCGAATATGTCTGTGATGATTCATGATGCTGCGGAGAGCGCAAAGAAGATGAATTTGCTTCCATATTATCTTTATCGACAGAAAAATATTGCCGGAAATTTTGAAAATGTGGGCTATGCAAAGGTTGACAAAGCCGGAATATACAATATACTAATTATGGAAGAGAAACAATCAATTATTGCAGCGGGAGCAGGTTCTTCCACGAAGATTGTGTTGAAAGAACCAATGGTAATCCCAGGCAATACAAAGAAAAAGACGACAACACTCATGCGATTGGAGAATGTGAAAGCAATTGACGCATACATCGATCGCATTGATGAAATGATAGAACGAAAGGGAGAATGGCTATGGCGTTAAAGAAGAAACCTGTAACAGGAATGAAAGACATGATGCCTCAGGAAATGGAAGTTCGCGATTACTTGATTCAGTTGATCAAAGATACTTACAAGACATTTGGGTTTCAGTCTATGGAGACTCCATGCGTAGAACATATCGAAAACCTTTGCAGCAAGCAGGGCGGAGATAACGAAAAGTTAATCTTTAAGATTATGAAGCGCGGAGAAAAATTAAAGCTTGAGACAGCGAAAGAAGAGAATGATCTGGTAGATGGAGGACTTCGTTATGATCTGACAGTACCACTTGCGAGATATTATGCAAATCATTCCAACGAGCTGCCATCTCCATTTAAGGCACTTCAGATTGGAAATGTATGGAGAGCAGACCGTCCACAGCGCGGACGTTTCCGTCAGTTTGTACAGTGCGATATTGATATCCTTGGAGAAGGAAGTAACCTTGCAGAGATTGAGTTGATTCTTGCGACAACAGCAATGCTTGGAAAATTAAACTTCAAGAACTTCACAGTATGTATCAATGACCGTAACATTTTGAAATCTATGGCAGCTTACTGCGGATTTAAAGAAGCAGATTATGATGAAGTATTTATTATCTTAGATAAGATGGATAAAATCGGTGCAGAAGGTGTTGCAGCAGAACTTCAGGAGATGGGATATGCAAAAGAAAATGTAGATGCGTATCTGAATCTTTTTGATGAAGTTGCACAGGATGTAACAGGAATCCGCTATTTGAAAGAAAAACTGGGAGATTTCCTTAGTGATGAAACAGCAGATGGTATGGAAATGATTATGTCCAGCGTAGAAGCAGCGAAAGAATGCGAATTTAAGTTAAGCTTCGACCCAACACTTGTAAGAGGACAGTCTTACTATACAGGAACAATTTTCGAAGTACGTATGGATGATTTCGGAGGATCTGTTGCTGGTGGTGGACGTTATGATAAGATGATTGGAAAATTCACAGGACAGGATACACCTGCATGTGGATTCTCTATTGGATTTGAACGTATTGTAATGCTTCTCCTGGAAAATGGATACGAATTACCAAGCAAGAGTGCAAAGAAAGCATACTTATTAGAAAAGAAACTTCCAAAAGAAGGTATGTTGAGAGTACTTGCACTTGCGAAAGCAGATCGTGAAGCAGGAAAACAGGTACTGATTGTAAATATGAAGAAAAATAAGAAATTCCAGAAAGAACAGTTGATGGCAGACGGATACGAAGAAATCGTAGACTGCTACGCAGATTCCTGGGACAAGTTATAGAAAAAGCAGTAAAAGCAGGCAGAAAAAGGAGAGAAAAACATGGCAGAATCAATGCAGGGTTTGAAAAGAACTCATCGATGTGCAGAATTATCCAGCGCAAATGTTGGTGAAACAGTCACAATCATGGGATGGGTACAGAAAAATCGTAATAAAGGTGGTCTGGTGTTCGTAGACGTAAGAGACCGCTCCGGAATTATCCAGGTAGTATTTGAAGAAGGAAAATCAGATGCAGCTTTGATTGAAAAAGCAGCAAAACTTCGTTCAGAATTTGTAGTTGCAATCGTAGGTAAGGTTGAGAAGCGTTCTGGTGCAGTGAATGAAAATCTTGCAACAGGTGAAATTGAAGTGATTCCAACAGAACTTCGTATTTTATCTGAATCAGAGACACCACCATTCCCAATTGAAGAAAATTCTAAGACAAAAGAAGAACTTCGTTTGAAATATCGTTACTTAGACTTGAGAAGACCAGATCTTCAGAAGAATCTGATTATGAGAAGTAAAGTGGCAACACTGACACGTCAGTTCCTTGCAGAAGAAGGATTCCTTGAAATTGAGACACCATTCTTAATTAAGAGTACACCAGAAGGAGCAAGAGACTATCTTGTACCAAGCCGTGTACATCCAGGGGATTTTTATGCACTTCCACAGTCACCTCAGATTTTCAAACAGCTTCTGATGTGCTCTGGATACGATCGTTATTTCCAGATTGCAAAATGTTTCCGTGACGAAGACCTTCGTGCAGACCGTCAGCCAGAATTTACACAGATCGATATGGAGCTTTCATTCGTAGATGTAGATGATGTTATCAGTGTAAATGAACGACTTCTTGCAAAATTATTTAAAGAAGTATTAGATATTGATGTAGAACTTCCAATTCAGAGAATGACATGGCAGGAAGCAATGGATCGTTTTGGTTCTGACAAGCCAGATATTCGTTTTGGAATGGAACTTCAGAATGTGACAGATGTTGTAAAAGATTGCGAATTCGTTGTATTTAAGAACGCAATTGAAAATGGTGGAACTGTTCGTGGTATTAATGCAAAAGGACAGGGAAGCATGCCACGTAAGAAAATAGATAAATTAGTTGCATTTGCGAAAGATTATGGTGCAAAAGGACTTGCATATATTGCAATTCAGGAAGATGGTACTGTGAAATCTTCTTTCAGCAAATTTATGACAGAAGAAGAAATGAAAGCACTTATCGAAGCTATGGGCGGAGAAAATGGAGACTTACTTCTCTTTGCAGCAGATAAGAATACAGTTGTATGGGCAGTTCTTGGTGCACTTCGTCTGGAACTTGCTCGTCAGATGGAACTTCTGGATAAGAATGAATACAAATTCCTCTGGATTACAGAATTCCCACTTCTTGAGTGGAACGAAGAACAGAATCGTTACACAGCAATGCATCATCCATTTACAATGCCAATGGATGAAGACCTTCAGTACATTGATACAGATCCAGGACGTGTACGTGCAAAAGCATATGATATTACATTGAATGGTAATGAAATCGGTGGAGGAAGTGTTCGAATCTTTAATCCTGAAATTCAGAGCAAGATGTTCGAAGTACTTGGATTCACACCAGAACAGGCACAAGAACAGTTCGGATTCCTTCTGAGTGCGTTTAAGTATGGGGTACCACCTCACGCAGGACTTGCTTATGGACTTGACCGTCTTGTAATGTTGATGGCAAAAGAAGATAGCATTCGTGATGTAATTGCATTCCCGAAAGTGAAAGATGCATCTGACCTTATGACAGAAGCACCGGCAGCAGTAGATGTAAAACAGCTGGATGAATTGGGACTTGAAATTAAGAAAATGGAAGAATAAAGAAATAAGATTTATAAAGGAGATGGGGCGACCCATCTCCTTTTAAAGACTTTTGAAAATAAAAAAGACTTCTCAAAATTGAGAAGTCTTAAGAGCGACAGACGGGGTTCGAACCCGCGACCCCAACCTTGGCAAGGTTGTACTCTACCAGCTGAGCCACTGTCGCATTTGTTATGTGTTCCTCAGAACAATACTTATTATATACAAGAGGGATGATCTTGTCAACTAATTTTTATAAATTTTTAAAAAAATTTGAAAAGTTTTGACAATATATACAACATGAAGTCCTAGAAAAACAAATTTAGATGTGTTAAACTAATGAATGAAGGAGTGAAAGAAATGAGTCAAAATCTATTAGGTACAGAAAAGATTGGCAAATTAATTGCCAAGTTTGCAATACCAGCAATTATCAGTATGCTGGTTAGTTCTTTATACAACATTGTTGACCAAATTTTTATTGGTCAAGGAGTCGGGATGCTTGGGAATGCCGCAACGAATATTGCATTTCCAATTTCAACATTTTGTTCGGCAACTGCATTATTCCTTGGGATTGGAAGCGCGTCTAACTACAATCTGGAGACGGGAGCAGGCAACGAGAAGAAAGCAGTAGAAATTGCAGGCTGTGGACTTGCATCATTGGCAATCAGTGGAATTGCGATTGCAGTGATTGTGTTGGTATTCCTAAATCCGCTGTTACATCTCTTTGGAGTGACAGAGGAAATTTTACCATATTCTCAAGATTATGCAGGAATTACAGCGATTGGAATTCCATTTTTCGTATTGACAACGGGAGGTAACCATCTGATTCGTGCAGATAGAAGTCCGACATATTCTATGACTTGTATGTTGCTTGGAGCGATTATTAACACAATCTTAGATCCGCTGTTTATTTTCGTATTCCATTGGGGCATACAGGGAGCAGCATGGGCAACGGTAATAGGACAGGTTGCATCCGGTGTTATGGTCATCGTATATTTCGCAAAAATTCGAAAGATGGACTTGAAGAAGGAGATGCTTCGACCAAGACTTTCCTATCTGAAAATGATTGGTTCACTAGGAATTGCTTCTTGTGTGAATCAGATAGCAATTGCACTTGTTCAGATCATTATGAACAATACGCTGCGTCATTATGGGGCGATGTCAGGCTATGGAGCAGACATTCCATTGGCATGTGTTGGTGTGATTTCTAAGGTAAATATGGTGTTTATATCCATTTGTATTGGAATTTCCCAAGGATGCCAGCCAATCTGGGGATTCAACTATGGAGCGAAGAAATATGACCGTGTGCTAAAAACTTACAAAACAGCATTTACCCTCTGCATGACATTGGGGATTGTGTGCTTTATCTGTTTCCAGTTTTTTTCAAGACAAATTGTGTCAATCTTCGGAACTGGAAGCGAAGAATATTTTCAGTTTGCAATGATGTATTTCAGGATTTTTATGTTCTGTACTTTTGTAAACGGAATTCAGCCAATGTCATCCGGATTCTTTACATCCATAGGGAAGGCAACTCGAGGGATGGTAATCTCTTTGACACGACAAGTGATTTTCCTGATTCCACTGGTTATTATTTTCCCTTTATTTTTGGGAATCGATGGCGTGATGTTTGCAGGTCCGATTGCAGATGGTGCAGCCGCAATGGTTGCAATCACTTTGGCATTCCGCGAGCTGGGACGTATGAAAAAGCTTGAGGAAGCTAAGGAAATGTGATAGAATTAAATGATAATAAAATAAAGAGAGCAGAGTAGGAGTGTGCGCGTTAAGTGTTGACCAGACGGGGAGTTGCTGGTTGGACGAAAGACTAGAAAGATCTGCGGTGCATAATCCGCATCCCGCTGCTACACATAGACAGAAGATACCTGCTTATGCGTAGCTTTAAGGACTACTGCAAAGGAGGTATTTTTTATGAAAAAAATAAAAGCACTTTTTGCGGATTCCTTTCAGGAATTGAAAGAAGTCCGCACGTTGGCGATGGCTGCAATGTTATTGGCAATTGCAGTGGTACTTGGATTTTATACGGTTCAAGTTACGGAGTCGTTGAAAATTGGATTCGCATACTTGCCGAATGAATTGGCAGGGATGATGTTTGGACCAACGGTAGGCGCAATCGTAGGAGGAACAGCAGATGTGCTGAAGTTTTTGGTGAATCCGACAGGACCATATTTCCCAGGATTTACAATCAGCGGCATTTGCGGAGGCCTGATTTACGGCTGCGTGCTTTATAAAAAGCCGCTGCAGCTTTGGAGAGTGATTCTTGCCAATGGGCTTGTGACATTGCTTGTAAATCTGGGACTCAACACCTATTGGGTGTCATTGTTATATGGGAATGCATTTCTCGTATTATTGCCAGCGAGATTTGTAAAGCAGATTGTGATGCTTCCGATGGAAGTGATTTTGTTTTATTTTGTGGCTAAAATTTTATCAAAAGCAAAAGTGTTTGCCATGCTTCGTGGGACAGTTTAAAAGAACAGGAGAGAAAGAACATGCAGGAGAGGATGCCAATTGGCTTTATGTTTAAACAGATTAACACAATTTACGAGAAGGAACTTAACAAACAGTTGCGTACTCTTGGCATTACATCGTCTCAATGTGCAGTGTTAGATTACTTGTTTACCAGCGATGATGACGTGACTCAAAGAGATATCGAAAAGGCATTAAACCTGAAGAATCCTACGGTAACAGGTCTTTTGAAACGATTGGATGAAAAAGGATTTATCCTGATCGTACCAAGTAATAAGGACCGAAGATGCAAAAACATTTATCCGACAGCGAAGGCATATGACATTCAGAAAAGAATGGAAAATGATCGAAAAAAACTGGATAAGATGCTGACAATTGGTATGAATAAAAAAGAAGTGGCAGCATTGGAAAAGATGCTGGCACGTGTACTATACAATATTGAGGAACCATAGGATTGGAGGAATAGACAGATGAGTTATGCAGATAAAGTATTTATCGATATGTGCAGAGACATTATCGATCATGGAACAGATACACAGGGAGAGAAGGTTCGTCCAAAGTGGGAAGATGGAACACCAGCTTATACGATCAAGAAGTTTGGTGTGGTGAATCGTTATGACCTTTCCAAGGAATTCCCAGCATTGACCCTTCGAAAGACAGGAATCAAGAGCTGTACGGATGAACTTCTGTGGATTTGGCAGAGAAAGTCCAACAATATTCATGATTTGAAACCACATATTTGGGACAGTTGGGCTGACGAGGATGGCTCCATTGGAAAGGCATATGGTTATCAGATGCAGGTGAAACATCAGTATAAAGAAGGTATGTTTGACCAGGTGGACCGAGTGTTATATGATTTGAAGCATAATCCATATAGTCGTCGAATTATGACCAATATTTATGTACATCAAGATCTTCATGAAATGAATCTTTATCCATGTGCATATAGTATGACCTTTAATGTAACAAAGAAACCAGGACATGAGAAATTGACGTTGAATGGAATTTTGAATCAGCGTTCGAACGATGTTTTGGCTGCAAATAACTGGAATGTGTGTCAGTATGCAGTATTGCTCCACATGTTTGCACAGGTAAGCGATATGGAAGTAGGAGAGTTTGTGCATGTAATTGCGGATGCACATATTTATGACAGACATGTGCCGATGATTGAGGAATTGATCAGTCGTGAGCCATTGCCAGCTCCTAAGTTCTGGCTGAACCCAGAAGTGAAGGACTTCTATGAGTTTACAACGGATGATGTGAAGCTGATTGATTACGAGACACATGAGCAGATTACAGGAATACCTGTTGCAATTTAGAAAGGAAGTAGAGTACTATGAATTTAATCGTAGCAGTAGATAAAAATTGGGCGATTGGTCTTGGCAACCAGTTGCTGGTAAGTATCCCGCAGGATATGAAATTCTTCCGTCAGACAACACAGGGAAAAGTTGTTGCTATGGGAAGAAAGACTTTGGAAAGTTTTCCGGGAGGACAGCCACTTAAGAATCGTGTCAACGTGGTGTTGACAACGGATAAGAATTATCCGACGAAGGGTGTAACTCTGGTACATTCTATCGAAGATATGGTAGAAGAATTAAAGAAATATGAGGATGAAGATGTATACGTGATTGGCGGAGAGACCATTTACAGACAGCTTCTTCCATACTGCAAGAAAGCGTATATTACGAAAATTGATCATGCTTACCACGCAGATACATTTTTCCCTAATTTGGACGAAGATCCAGATTGGGAAATGACACAGATCAGCGATGAGCAGACATATTTTGATTTGGAATATGTGTTTACAATTTATGAAAGAAAGAACTAAAGAAGGTAATTGAGAGTAATTTATGAGAATTTTGAGTATATCAGCGCAGAAGCCAAGTAGTACAGGCAGTGGTGTTTATTTGACAGAACTGGTGAAGACTTTGGCGGTGCAGGGACACGAACAGGCAGTAGTTGCAGGGGTCTACGAAGATGATGTGGTAGAATTTCCAGAAGGTGTTGGATTTTACCCAGTATATTTTCAGACGGAGCAGCTTCCTTACCCGATCGTAGGAATGTCGGATGAGATGCCCTACACAAGTACACGATATTGTGATATGACACCGGAAATGGTCGAACAGTTCCGAAATGCTTTTCTAAAAGTATTGGAGCCATTGGTTCGAGAATTTCAGCCAGACGTAATCCTGAGTCATCACTTGTATCTGCTGACGGCAATTGTCCGAGATACATTTCCAAAATGTAAAGTTTATGGCTTCTGCCATAATACAGACCTGCGTCAGATGATTAAGACAGACTTGGAACGTGATTTTATCGCAGAAGCAGTTCGAAAACTGGATAAGATCTTCGTACCACAGACTGCACAGCAGAAGGGTGTGCGAAAGGTTTATGATGTAAATCCAGAGATAATTGAGATGCTTGGAATGGGATATAACAGCCAGGTATTTCGCGTGACAGGTGAGAAGACACAAGATGGATGCACAAGGATTATCTTTGCAGGTAAGATTGCAGAGAAGAAAGGTGTCATGAGCCTGATCCGAAGTCTGGAATATCTGAAAGCAGATCCGAAGAAAGTACAGATTTATCTGGCAGGAAGCGCAGGAAATGAAATTGAATATCAGGAGATTCACCGCATGGCGGGAAAATCTAGATATGAGATTCAGTTTTTGGGACGCTTGAATCAGGAACAGCTTGCAGAATATTATAATAAGTGTGATATTTTTGTACTGCCATCCTTTTTTGAAGGAATTCCACTTACGGTAATTGAAGCGTTGGCATGTGGAGACCGTGTGGTTCTTACAAGCCTTCCGGGAATTCCAGAATGGCTGACAGAAAATGTGACAGGTGCAGATATTCGATATGTAGATCTTCCGACGATGATCAATGCGGATGAACCATTGGAAGAGGAACTGCCGGATTTTGAAAAGCGACTTGCCAAGGCATTGGATGAGAGTATTCGTTGTCCGCAGAATGGGCAGGCAGATACCAGTCGAATTTCATGGGACAATATTGCACGAAATGTCATAGGTGTTCAGGGATAGTAGTTGATATTTACTTCTATAACAGCTTTATAAAATATAACAGGAGGGATAGAAATGAAGAAAATCAGCGGGAATAAGTTATTGGTAAAGGCACTGAAAGAAGAAGGCGTAGATACGCTGTTTGGTTATCCGGGTGCATGTACCATAGATATTAGTGACGAGTTGTACAAGCAAGACTACACGAAAGTGATTCTGCCAAGGCAGGAGGTAGCTCTCGTTCATGAAGCAGATGCTTATGCACGTTCTACAGGGAAGGTTGGCGTCTGTCTAGTAACAAGTGGACCTGGAGCAACGAACCTTGTGACAGGACTAGCGACCGCATATTATGATAGTGTTCCTCTGGTATGTTTTACCGGTCAGGTGGCGAGACATCTGATTGGGAACGATGCATTTCAGGAAGTTGACATTGTTGGAATTACAAGAAGCATTACAAAGTATGGTGTGACTGTGCGCAATCGAGAAGATCTTGGACGCATTGTGAAAGAGGCGTTCTATATCGCCCGTAGCGGAAGACCAGGCCCTGTACTTGTAGACCTTCCAAAAGATGTTATGGGAGAGCTTGGGAGTGCAGAATATCCAACAGAAGTTAATATTCGTGGCTATAAGCCAAATACACACGTACATATTGGGCAGTTGAAACGTGCATTGAAGATGCTCGGAAAAGCGGAACGTCCATTATTTCTTGCAGGTGGCGGTGTGAACATTTCTCATGCAAATGCAGAATTTACAGAATTAGTAAACCGTACGAATATTCCAGTAGTTACAACAGTAATGGGACGTGGGGCAATTCCAACCAACCATCCGCTGTATATTGGAAATCTTGGGATGCACGGAGCTTACGCATGTAATATGGCAGTAAATGAGTGTGACCTTCTGTTTTCAATTGGAACAAGATTTAATGACCGTATCACAGGAAAATTACATTCTTTTGCTCCAAATGCACAGATTGTACATATTGATATTGATACAGCAGCAATTTCTAAAAATGTACAGGTAGATGTTCCGATCGTTGCAGATGCAAAAGAAGCAATTACTAAGATGCTGGAATATGTAGAACATTCAGATACTGAGGAATGGCTCACAATGATTGAAGGTTGGAAAGCGGAGCATCCGCTTGTGATGAAACAGAAACCAATTATGACACCAGAAGATGTGATTAAGACAATCAACCGCGTATTTGACGAATTGATCGTAGTTACAGACGTTGGACAGCATCAAATGTTTACTGCACAGTTCATTGAAATTACGGAGAAGAAGAAACTTTTGATGTCTGGTGGACTGGGAACCATGGGTTATGGACTTCCAGGTGCCATTGGTGCGAAAATCGGAAATCCAGATACACCAGTACTTTCTATTTCCGGTGATGGTGGTATGCAGATGAACATTCAGGAGATTGCGACAGCAGTATTGGAAGAACTTCCAATTATTTCCTGTGTTTTCAATAATAACAATCTTGGAATGGTGCGCCAGTGGCAGAAACTGTTCTATGGAAAACGTTACTCAATGACTTGCCTCCGCTCAGGAGCAGCATGCCGCGGAAAATGCGGGGAAGTACCATGTCCAGAATACACACCAGATTTCATAAAACTGGCAGAAAGTTATGGAGCAATCGGTATCCGAGTAACAGAAAAAGATCAGATTGAACCTGCACTTCGTGAAGCAATGAAGAGCACGAAGAAACCAGTGATCATAGAATTTACAATTGATCCGGAAGATTTGGTATATCCGATGATTCGCCCAGGCGGAACATTGGAAGATATGATCATGGATTGTTAGAAAGGAGATACTTACGATGAATGGAAATGGAATGAAAAAACGTTGGATTTCACTTTACGTAGAAAATGAAGTTGGTGTCCTTTCAAAAATCTCTGGATTATTTGCAGGAAAATGCTACAACATGGATAGCTTAACTGTTGGAACGACAGAAGATCCAACCATATCAAGAATGACCATCGCGACAGTCAGCGATGACGAGACATTTGAACAGATTAAGAAACAGTTGAACCGACTGGTGGAAGTCATCAAAGTAATGGACTTCACAGAAGTGTCTGTACAGATGAAAGAAATCTTATATATCAAAGTGAAAAAATGTACGTTGGACCAGAAAACAGAAATTTTTCAGATTGCAGAAACCTTCGATGCGAAGGTTATCGACTATGGAAAAGACAGCATATTGCTGGAGTTCGTTCAGACGGCGACGAAAAACGATGCGGTAATTAAGCTGATGAAAGAAGACTTCTCCAGCATTGAAGTTGTGCGCGGTGGAAGTGTGGGAATTGAGTCCATTAGTATGATGGAAAGATAAATTTACGCAAAAACAGCACGTAGCCTTTTGCAAAAAGGCTACGTGCTGTTTTGCGATTTGCCCTGTACCTTTTTGAAAAAAATAAAAAAACAGAGTGCACTCTTGAATTTTACACTCTACCGTATTATAATGAGAAAAAGCGATAAATTGTGAATCATAAAGGACGGAGGAAGAGACAATGGAAAAAAAGAATATTGACTGGTCAAATCTTAGTTTTGCTTATATGCAGACAGAGAAAAGATTCGTTTCTAATTATAAAGATGGAGCGTGGGATGAAGGTGAGCTCACAACGGATGCCAATGTTGTGCTGAGTGAATGTGCATGTGTTCTTCAGTATGCACAGACTTGCTTTGAAGGATTGAAAGCATACACGACAGAAGACGGACGCATCGTAATGTTCCGTCCAGACCTCAACGCGAAGAGAATGAGCGATTCTGCAAAGAGACTGGAGATGGCACCATTCCCAGAAGATAAGTTTGTGGAAGCAGTGCATGAAGTTGTAAAAGCGAATGCAGCATATGTTCCACCATATGGTTCTGGCGCTACATTGTATGTACGTCCATATTTATTTGGTACCAATGCGGTAATCGGCGTAAAACCAGCATCTGAATATCAGTTCCGTGCATTTGTAACTCCAGTTGGCCCATATTTCAAAGGCGGTGTAAAACCAATCACAATTAGAGTGTGTGATTTCGACCGTGCAGCACCACATGGAACTGGTCATGTAAAAGCTGGTTTGAACTACGCAATGAGCCTTCACGCAATCGTAGATGCACACAACGAGGGCTATGATGAAAATATGTATCTGGATGCAGCAACAAGAACAAAAGTAGAAGAAACTGGCGGAGCGAACTTTATTTTTGTTACAAAAGATGGCAAAGTAGTAACTCCAAAGTCTGACACAATCCTTCCATCTATTACAAGACGTTCTCTGATGTATGTTGCGGAGCATTATCTTGGATTAGAAGTAGAAGAACGTGAAGTATACTTAAGTGAATTGGAAGATTTTGCAGAATGTGGACTTTGCGGAACAGCAGCAGTTATCTCTCCAGTTGGAAAAGTAGTAGATCACGGAAAAGAAATTTGCTTCCCAAGTGGAATGGAAGATATGGGACCTGTTCTGAAGAAACTTTACGATACATTGACAGGAATCCAGATGGGAAGAATCGAAGCACCAGAAGGATGGATTCACGAAGTTTGCTAATTGATTTTGAACATGAACATGAAGCGGAGAAAGCTCCCGGCAGAAAAAGCTGTTGGGAGCCTTTTTTTACATTTTTTACTATAATATTTAGAGAAAGCCTGGGTGAAGTAACAGAGAATGAGGAGAATAGAAAGAGGAGAATAGAAAAAGGGGAAGGTACACCTTCCCCTAAGAATTATCTTGTAAGTAAAATATCGTGATTTACAGTTGTGTAAAACATTTCCTGAATCTTTTTGTGATTCATCTCTGGTAATGTCATGAGCCACATCATCTTTGTGATCGTTGCTTCCAATGTCATATCGTATGCTTCAATCAGATTGAAGTCTTTCTTAACTTTCTGACCAACTTCATACACTTCCATATTACTTCCTTCGTTTGCAACCTGTGTTGCCATAACGATATATTTTCCTTTTTCATTCCATTTTTCCATCTGTGTGTAGAATTCTTCTACGATGCTTGCAGGAATTCCACCCACACCAAAGCTTTCGAGCACGATGCAGTCATAGTTTTCAAACAAGTAAGTCAACAATTCTGGTTTTACGCCAGGAATCATCTTCATAACACAAATGTTGCTGTTCATCTCGTGATGGAACTGAACACGTTTCTTATAAGGAACGGTTGGAATGTAACGGATTACGCGATGATCCTGAATAATAGCTGGTGTAGGGAAGTTGATGCTGGAAAATGCATTATAGCTTTTTGCATGTTCTTTCTTCGCACGCGTTCCAACAATTACTTTACCGTCAAATACAATCGTTACATCCTGGGAATCATCGTCGGATGCGTAAATAAAGCTGTCTAACAGGTTTGTCTTAGCGTCAGTAACAACCATATCGATTGGCTTTTGTGCTCCAGTGATAACGATTGGCTTAGAAGAGTTCTGAATCATATAAGACAATGCAGCAGCAGTATAAGCGAGTGTGTCGGTACCGTGAGCAATTACAAATCCATCGTAGCTGTAGTAATTCTTCTCGATAGTCTCTACGATTTTTCTCCAATGCGCAGGTGTAACATTCGTACTGTCTAAATTCATAATCTGAGTAGTTTCTACTTCACAGACATTTGCAACGTCCGGAATATACCCCAATAATTCTTCCGGTGTAAGTCCAGGAGCGAGTCCATCTTCGGTCTGCTGAGAAGCAATGGTACCACCTGTCCCGATCATAAGTATTTTTTTCATGAGTTTTTCTCCTTGTTTCCTAATATATTTTCAGTGCATTCCCTGCATCTTGTCAGTGCAATGAGTACGCCGACTCCACAAATAGGATAACAAAAATCTGAAAAAGTCTCAACCTTTATTAATAGATTATTTCATGGTACAATAAGAATACGAGTGTACAAGGAGGAAAAAGACATGGACGCTTATACAAGTTTTGCAAGAGTATATGATACATTTATGGATAATGTTCCTTATAAAGAGTGGGCAGATTATTACGAAGGAATTTTAAAGAAAAATTGAATTACCGATGGACTAGTGCTGGATCTTGGATGTGGAACCGGCAGCATGACGGAAGAACTTGCCAGCCGCGGTTATGATATGATTGGTGTGGATTATTCGGAAGATATGCTGGAGATTGCTATGGAGAAGAAAGCAGAAAGCAATCACGATATCCTGTATCTTTTGCAGGATATGAGAGAATTTGAACTTTATGGAACTGTGCGAGCAATCGTGAGTGCCTGTGATTCTGTAAACTACATCATAGAGGAAGAAGAGCTGGAAGAAGTATTTCGTTTGGTTAATAACTATCTGGATCCGAATGGGTTATTTCTCTTTGATTTCAATACGGAATATAAATATCGAGAAATCTTGGGAGAGCAGACCATTGCGGAAGACCGAGAGGATTGCAGTTTTATCTGGGAGAACTATTATTATGAGGAAGACCAGATCAATGAATATGAATTGACACTTTTTATTCAGGAAGAAGAACAGCCAGACCTTTACCGCAAATTTCAGGAGACACATTTGCAAAAGGGATATACACTGGAAGGCATGAAAGCACTGTTAGAACGCGCAGGATTAGTATTTGAGGGCGCAACAGATGCTGATACAGGCGGAAGTGTAACCGATGAAAGCGAAAGAATTCATGTGATCGCAAGAGAAAAGGGAAAATGCTTGTAATAAAAGCAAAAAAATATTACAATAGAATCTTGAAGTAAAATGATTTACATGTGAAAGATGAAAGGAAAGATAATAGATGAAGGACTATATTGTAAGAGCAACTGCTGCAAATAATCAGGTGCGTGCATTTGCAGTAACAACAAGAAATCTTGTAGAGGAAGCAAGACAGCGTCATAATACAAGCCCAGTTGCCACAGCAGCACTTGGAAGACTTTTGACAGCAGGTTCTATGATGGGAAGCATGATGAAGAATGAGAAGGATGTCCTTACACTTCAGATCCGCGCAGATGGCCCATTGGAAGGGATCACAGTAACTGCAGATAGTGCAGCGAATGTGAAAGGATATGTAGAACATCCAGAAGTAATGCTTCCACCTAAGAATGGAAAATTAGATGTGGGCGGAGCTGTTGGAATTGGACTTTTGAACGTAATTAAAGATATGGGATTGAAAGAACCATATGTTGGACAGACCATCCTTGTGACAAGCGAGATTGCAGAAGATTTGACTTACTATTTTGCAAATTCTGAGCAGGTGCCATCTTCTGTAGGACTTGGAGTCTTGATGAATAAGGATAACACGGTAAAATGCGCAGGTGGATTTATTATCCAGATGATGCCATTTGCAGAAGAAAAGACAATTGCACAGATTGAAGAAAATTTGAAAAATGTAACATCTGTAACAGCAATGTTAGATCAAGGATATACACCAGAACAGATTCTGGAAGAACTTCTTGGAAATGTTGGTCTTGAAATCACAGACGTTATGCCAACACAGTTCTACTGTAATTGTTCAAAAGAACGTGTAGAACAGGCAGTTGCAAGTATTGGAAGAAAAGATATTCAGGAAATGATCGATGACGGTAAAGACATCGAAGTAAAATGTCATTTCTGTAATTCTGCTTACCAGTATACGATTGAAGATTTGAAAAATATTATCAAAAGAAGCAAATAAGAAAACCAGGAGCGGAGGGACGCCATGAGACATGGATTTGTAAAGGTAGCGGCAGCAACACCGGATATTCGGGTTGCAGATGTAGAATTTAATACAGAGCAGATTTGCAAGATGATTGATGAAACTGTGGAAGCAGGAGCCAAGGTTGTTGTATTCCCGGAATTGTGTATTACAGGATATACTTGTCAGGATTTATTTACTCACGATGTTCTTTTGCGAGCAGCTAAAGAGGCGTTGTTTCAGATTGCAGATTATACAAAAGATAAAGATGCACTGATTTTTGTGGGGCTTCCGCTTGCAGTTGATGGAGAACTTTATAACGTGGCAGCAGCGTTGAATCATGGAAATGTGCTGGGACTTACGACAAAGACATTTTTACCAAATTATGGGGAATTTTACGAGATGCGCCAGTTTTATCCTGGTCCAGATTATATGCGCTATATTACACTTGGAGGCAAACAGATTCCATTTGGACCACAGCTTTTATTTGTGGCGAATCAGATGGATTCCCTAGTAGTTTCCGCAGAGATTTGCGAAGACGTATGGTCTGTAGTTCCACCAAGCATTGCGGCAGCAAGAGAAGGAGCGACAGTAATTGTCAATTGTTCTGCCAGTGATGAGACAGTGGGAAAAGAAACCTATCGAAAGAGCCTGATTGAAGGACAGTCCGCACGTTTGATTTGTGGTTACATTTACGCAAATGCCGGAGATGGAGAATCTACAACAGATCTGGTCTTTGGCGGACATAACATGATTGCGGAGAATGGTACAACGCTAGCAGAAAGTGCCCGTTTTGAAAATGGTGTGATTTACACAGAACTGGATTTGGATCGTATTTTGAGCGAACGCAGAAAGAACACAACGTTCAAAACATCCAGTGACCGTGTGCTGATGAGAATTCCATTTGATATCGAGGTGGAAGAGACAAAGTTGACACGAAGAATTGATTCTCGACCATTTGTGCCTGGCAATGTTGCTGAACGTGCAAAACGCTGTGAGGAGATTCTTACAATTCAGGCGATGGGCTTGAAGAAACGTATTGCACATACACATGCCAAGAGTGCAGTTGTTGGAATTTCCGG
Source organism: uncultured Lachnospiraceae bacterium (assembly GCA_964591105.1). Lineage (GTDB taxonomy): Bacteria > Bacillota > Clostridia > Lachnospirales > Lachnospiraceae > CAZPZR01. The sequence continues at coordinate 57,979 of CAZPZR010000004.1, forward strand.
AGGATTAGATTCTACATTGGCATTGCTTGTTACTGCTAAGGCATTTGACGCACTTGGAATCGACAGAAGCCGAATTGTTGCTGTGACAATGCCATGCTTTGGTACAACAGACAGAACTTACCAGAATGCTTGCAAGATGTCACTGAAATTAGGAGCAACACTTCGTGAGATTCGCATTGGAGATGCGGTACTTCAGCACTTTAAAGATATTGGACACGACCCAGAAGATCACAGTGTCACATATGAAAATGGACAGGCACGTGAGAGAACTCAGGTACTCATGGATATTGCTAATCAGGAAAATGGAATGGTCATTGGTACAGGAGATATGTCTGAGCTTGCACTTGGCTGGGCAACATATAATGGAGACCATATGTCCATGTATGGTGTCAATGGATCTGTACCAAAAACATTGGTACGTCATTTGGTACATTATTACGCAGATACCTGTGAAGATCAAGAATTGAAAGAAGTGTTGTATGATGTACTGGATACACCAGTGAGTCCAGAACTTTTACCACCAAAGGACGGGGAGATTGCGCAGAAAACAGAAGATTTGGTAGGACCGTATGAATTGCATGACTTCTATTTGTATTACTTCCTGCGTTTCGGATATGAACCAGAGAAAATTTACAGACTTGCACAGTATGCCTTCCAGGGAGAATATGACGATGCGACTATTTACAAATGGCTTCGCACCTTCTGCTGGAGATTTTTCAGCCAGCAGTTCAAACGTTCTTGTCTCCCAGATGGTCCAAAAGTAGGAACAGTTGCATTGTCTCCAAGAGGTGATTGGAGAATGCCAAGTGATGCTTGTGTGACAGCGTGGATGAAGAATCTAGAAAGGGTGGAACCATAATGGAATCTAAGAAAGAAATTGCGGTAAATAAATTTAAGCAAGGATACAACTGCTGCCAGGCAGTTGCATGTACCTATTGCGAAGACTTTGGAATCAGTGAAAAAGACATGTTCCGAATTGGAGAAGGATTCGGCTCCGGTATTGGTGGTCTCAAAGACACTTGTGGAGCTGTGATGGGGATGTTTCAGATTATTAGTTTGGCAAACAGTGCTGGAGATATGGAACACCCATTGGCAACGAAGATGGACACTTACAAAAAGTTCCAGGAAGCGGCAGCGAAATTTCGTGAAAAGAATCGTTCCATTTACTGCAGAAATCTGAAAGATAAAGATGGTCCACAGCCATTAGTATGTTGTGTGCAGTGTGTTGAAGATGCAGCGACATTGGTAGAAGAATATCTGAAAAATAGAGAATAAAAATATGGCGCGGGAAATAATCCTGCGCCACAATTTTTTTAAAGTGTGATTCCTTTGAATAAGTCACCGAGACTTGTTCCGATATTTTCTGCTTTTGGAATTTCTACCTTTTCTTCCACTTCTTCTACAACCTCTTCCAGAGCTTTCATGCTGAGGCTGATTTTTCCATCTTTCACGCCGATGATCTTAACAGTAACTTCGTCACCAACATTTAAGACATCTTTAGGAGATTTGATACGTTTCTGGCTGATCTGAGATACATGAACAAGTCCAGATAATCCGTCTTCTAATGCAACAAATGCTCCATAGGCCTGGAGAGATTCTACTTTACCAGATACGACACTGCCAACCTTTACGTTGTTCAGGCGTTCTTCTCTTGCCTGTCTTTCTTTTTCTTTTAAGATTTCACGAGCAGAAAGAACAAGGCGGTTTTCTGCCTGATTCACATCGATGACACGAACTTCAACATCCTGTAAGAGATAATCTTCTAAGTTTTCGATGTAAGATAAAGACAATCTGGAAGCTGGAATGAATCCGCGAAGTCCTTCTACCATTACGATTGCTCCACCATTGACGATTCCTTCAATTTTTAAAGAAAGGTTGGTTCCTTTCTCCATGTAAGAGGTAACAAGGTTCCATGGATTCGCATCGTCGAAGTGTTCTTCAAGGTCAGCCATAGTTACTGGTTCTTTTACTAATTCTTCACTCATAATAGTTTTCCCTTTCCTAATAAAATGTTTAGTAACAGTATAACACACTATTTTAGGAATGTTCAAAGAAAAGTGCAAGAGAGAGGGAAAATGTGGTTGACGAAACGTAGAAAAAATGGCAAGCTAGGTTATAGAAAGTATATATTTTGAGGATGTGAATAGATGTCAGGAAAAAAAGAGAAGATATATGTAGTTGGACATAAGAATCCAGATACAGATTCCATTTGTTCCGCAATTGCATATGCAGAATTAAAAAGAAAAATTACGGGGAAGGAGTACGTGGCAAAGCGTGCAGGTCAGCTCAATGAAGAGACCCATTAC